>SCQL01000016.1 GCA_004299235.1 bacterium | reverse complement strand
GGCGGATAGGGACCGAACTGTCTCACGACGTTCTAAACCCAGCTCGCGTACCGCTTTAATGGGCGAACAGCCCAACCCTTGGGACCGACTCCAGCCCCAGGATGCGACGAGCCGACATCGCACGTTCTCCGCCGTTTCCGGCAGCGCAGACTATATCTTCACCCTGCTCGACCAAGAGCGAGGGGTCGGCGTGTTGTGGCAGTCATTTATTTGCCTTCAGGCACGAACTGCCACCGTGGCGATTGGCCACAGTCGTTACGGGGTCATTTCGCGGAAGCGATTGGTCACGTTTGGTCGCGCTTCCGACAGACTTCCCACGGTATCGCCCACCGTGTCGCATCGTGCTCAATGCACCATGCCGGCGGTTTAGGGGTTCACCGTTATAAGCCGATACTTCTGACGGTATCTCTACCGTCTCACCCCAAATTGAGGTGCCAAACCGGGCCGTCGATGTGAACTCTTGGGCCCGATAAGCCTGTTATCCCCGGGGTAACTTTTATCCGTTGAGCGACGGCCGTTCCACACCGAGCCGTCGGATCACTATGCCCGACTTTCGTCCCTGTTCGACTTGTAAGTCTCACAGTCAAGCTCCCTTATGCCATTGCACTCTGCGCCTGATTTCCGCCCAGGCTGAGGGAACCTTTGGGCGCCTCCGTTACTTTTTGGGAGGCGACCGCCCCAGTCAAACTACCCACCAGGCACTGTCCGGAACCCCGATCAGGGGCACCGTTAGAACTAAAGTTCAACGAGGCTGGTATTCCACTGTTGGCTCCACCCGGGCTGACGCCCGAGCTTCACAGCCTCCCAGCTATCCTCTACACGCTAAACCCCAATCCAATGCCAAGATGTAGTAAAGCTCCACGGGGTCTTTCCGTCCTGCCGCGGGTAACCTGTATCTTCACAGGTATTGCAGTTTCGCCGAGTATCTGTCCGAGACAGCGCCCAACTCGTTACGCCATTCGTGCGGGTCGGAACTTGCCCGACAAGGAATTTCGCTACCTTAGGACCGTTATAGTTACGGCCGCCGTTTACCGGGGCTTCAGTTCAAGCCTTGCAGCTCTCTCCTTAACCTTCCGGCACCGGGCAGGCGTCAGCCCCTATACGTCCCCTTACGGGTTCGCAGAGACCTGTGTTTTTAGTAAACAGTCGGTTGGGCCTCTTAGTTGCAACCCTCAACGGCTTCGGAGGTCAACTCCTACACCGCCAAGGGCACCCCTTCTCCCGAAGTTACGGGGTTATTTTGCCGAGTTCCTTAGACAGATTTCTCTCGATCGCCTTGGAATCCTCTTCCCATCTACCAGCGTCGGTTTGCGGTACGGGCACCTGCGTTCTTCCTAGAGACTTTTCTCGGAAGCTTGGGATCAGCCACTACGCCTCCATCGCTGGAAGCTCCCCATCAGCTCTCAGGATTAACGCCCCGACGGATTTACCAATCAGGGCTCCCTACAACCTTGGCCGGACACATCCGATCGTCCGGTTGGCCTACCCTCCTTCGTCCTCCCATTGGTGTAACGAACGCGAGGTGGTACTGGAATGTGCGCCAGTTGTCCATCGCCTACGCCCTTCGGCCTCGGCTTAGGCCCGACTGACCCTGGGACGATTAACGTAGCCCAGGAAACCTAAGATTTACGGCGGGCCGGTTTCTCACCGACCTTTACGCTACTTGTGCCGGCATTCGCACTCGTGCAAGCTCCACACGGACTTACGTTCATGCTTCACTGCGTGCACGAAGCTCCTCTACCAATCGCAGCTTGCGCTGCGACTCCATGGCTTCGGTGGAAGACTTGAGACCCGATCATTTTCGGCGCCACTTCACTCGACCAGTGAGCTGTTACGCACTCTTTAAAGGGTGGCTGCTTCTAAGCCAACCTCCTGGTTGTTTGTGCGAAGCGACCTCCTTCGCCACTTAGTCTTCACTTTGGGACCTTAGCCGATGGTCTGGGTTGTTTCCCTCTTGACCGTGAAGCTTAGCCCCCACGGTCTCACTGCTGCTGTTTAACCTGCCGCTATTCGGAGTTTGGTTGGGTTTGGTAACGGGGGAACCGCCCCTAGCCCATTCAGTGCTCTACCTGCGACAGCCCACAACAACGCTGCCCCTAAAGGCATTTCGAGGAGAACCAGCTATCTCTTGGTTCGATTGGCATTTCACCTCTACCCACAGTTCATCCGCTCAGTTTGCAACCTAAGTCGGTTCGGACCTCCACGGAGTTTTACCTCCGCTTCATCCTGACCATGGGTAGGTCACCAAGTTTCGGGTCTACTGCCTACGACTACAGCCCCTTGCGGGGTCATGCCCTATTCGGACTCGCTTTCGCTACGGCTCCGGGTGTAACCCCCTTAGCCTCGCCACAGACAGTAACTCGCCGGCTCATTCTACAAAAGGCACGCCATCAGCCTGTGCACTTCCCGAAGGTTGCGCACCTAGGCCTTTGACAGTTTGTAGGTCCAAGGTTTCAGGATTCTATTTCACTCCCCTCCCGGGGTGCTTTTCACCTTTCCCTCACGGTACTCTTCACTATCGGTCACCAAGAGTATTTAGCCTTACACAGTGGTCTGTGCGGATTCCCCCAGGATTCCGCGTGTCCCGGGGTACTCGGGTGTCGTTACGGAGGCCGGTCAGCTTTCGCCTACAGGGCTGTCACCTTCTGTGGCGCAGGTTTCCACCTGCTTCGGCTAACCGCCGGCTTTGTAACTCCGCTCGAACTCGGCAGAGCTCGACAAACGATCCCACGACACCGCGTGCGCAACGGCCGCCGCCTTGACACGCACACGGTTTAGGCTGCTCCCTTTTCGATCGCCTCTACTAAGGGAATATCTCTTCCACCGGGTACTAAGATGTTTCAGTTCCCCGGGTGCCCTCCACCTGGTCTATGTGTTCAACCAGGGGTGCTCGAGCATTACCTCGAGCGGGTTGCCCCATTCAGAAATCACCGGATCATCGTTCGCTTCCAACTCCCCGGTGCTTATCGCAGGTAGCCACGTCTTTCTTCGGCTCTTGGTGCCTAGGCATCCACCTCGGACCCTTACTAGCTTGTTCGACCTATAACCACTCTTCAGTCGCTGAAGAATCGTTTTTCAGTCACGTCAAATCAGAAAGAGGATCCAGTTTTGCTTTACGGCATTCTGGAGATCTCATTAGACCTATTCGGTTGTCAATGTGCTGGTGGAGATGAGCGGATTCGAACCGCTGACCCCCTGCTTGCAAAGCAGGTGCTCTCCCAGCTGAGCTACATCCCCTGGGGCACGGGAATCCCGTGCTATAACGGCGCCAGATTCGGCGCCTCCCTCCGCGTGCGGAGCACATACGTCTCCGCGGGAGGTTTTCAGACCTTGAGGCCTGAAGAGTGGGAAAGACAGGACTGAACCTTGAATCTGTTTGCTTGTGCACTCGAAACGAAAGAACGAGACGGATTCACACCGCGAACTGAGCCGCCTTCCATCATCTTGCGATGACGCTCGAACCGCGTTCGGGACCGTACTCTTCGCGCTGCGTTTGCCTTTGGGCATCCGATCGCTAGTCTTCGGGACCTAGTTGACGGTCGTTACTGCGAACTCTGACTTGACGAGCCTCCAATGCCCCGATGGGCTTTAAGGAGAGACTCCTTAAAGGAGGTGATCCAGCCACACCTTCCGGTACGGCTACCTTGTTACGACTTCACCCCCCTCACCGGGCACTCCTTCGGCGCCTCCGTCCCTTACGGGTTCGGCCAGCGACTTCGGGAGCACCAGACTCGGGTGATGTGACGGGCGGTGAGTGCAAGGCCCGGGAACGTATTCACCGCTGTGTGCTGACCAGCGGTTACTAGCAACTCCGGCTTCATGCAGGCGAGTTGCAGCCTGCAATCCGAACTGAGACCGGCTTTTAGGGATTGCCTTCACGTCGCCGTGTTGGAACCCGTTGTACCGGCCATTGTAGCGTGTGTGTAGCCCTGAACATAAAGGGCATGCGGACTTGACGTCATCCCCACCTTCCTCCGGGTTTCGCCCGGCAGTCTCCCTAGAACATTCAACTAAGGACAGGGGTTGCGCTCGTTGCGGGACTTAACCCAACACCTCACGGCACGAGCTGACGACAGCCATGCACCACCTGCACAGAGGTCCCTTGCGGGAAGCGCTCACTTTCATGAGCGTTTCCTCTGCATGTCAAGCCCAGGTAAGGTTCTTCGCGTTGCCTCGAATTAAACCACACGCTCCGCTGCTTGTGCGGGCCCCCGCCTATTCCTTTGAGTTTTAACCTTGCGGCCGTAGTCCCCAGGCGGCGAACTTAATGCGTTAGCTGCGGCACTGATCGGGTCAATCCGACCAACACCTAGTTCGCAACGTTTAGGGCGTGGACTACCCGGGTATCTAATCCGGTTCGCTCCCCACGCTTTCGCGTCTCAGCGTCAGTTACAGGCCAGGAAGCCGCCTTCGCCACTGGTGTTCCTCCAGATATCTACGCATTTCACCGCTACACCTGGAATTCCGCTTCCCTCTCCTGTACTCGAGCCAGGCCAGTTTGCAATGCAGTTTTCCGGTTGAGCCGGAAGATTTCACATCACACTTAACCAGCCGCCTACACGCGCTTTACGCCCAGTGAATCTGGATAACGCTTGCCCCCTACGTATTACCGCGGCTGCTGGCACGTAGTTAGCCGGGGCTTTCTTGGAGGGTACCGTCGATGTCTTCCCCTCCGACAGTGGTTTACATCCCGAAAGACTTCATCCCACACGCGGCGTCGCTCCGTCAGGCTTTCGCCCATTGCGGAAGATTCCTCACTGCTGCCTCCCGTAGGAGTCGGGGCCGTGTCTCAGTCCCCGTGTGGCTGGCCGTCCTCTCAGACCAGCTACCCGTCATCGCCTCGGTAGGCCGTTACCCCACCGACTAGCTGATAGGCCGCGGGCCCATCCCATCGTGCATTGCTGCTTTGTTCACCGGCCATGCGGCCGGTGACGACATGCGGTATTAGCATCGGTTTCCCGGTGTTATCCCCCGCGATAGGAAAGGTTGCCCACGTGTTACTCACCCGTTCGCCGCTAGGAACCCATCTCCCTTGCGGGAAATGAGCCCTCGCTCGACTTGCATGTGTTATGCGCGCCGCCAGCGTTAACCCTGAGCCAGGATCAAACTCTCCGTCCAAAACGGAGGACCCAAGGCCTTCGCCCTGAGTCATAAGACTCTCAGAGTCTTTCCCACTCTTCAGTTGTCAAAGTGCTGGCCCCTCTCGACAGGTCGCCGCCCCGCAGGGCGCACGAATCCTTTCCGTCGGAGGAACCTGCGAATTCTACCTGGCGCCGGGGTCCCATTGCAAGCTCCGGCCGCCAAACTCCCGCCGGCTACTCTCCCGATCTGATTCCAAGCTCGTCCAGGTGAGCGAGCAGGTCGGCCGGATCGTCATAGACGCGGTAGGCGCCCGCCCCCTCCAGCTCCTCTCGGCCGTAGCCGCCGGACAGCACTCCGACGCCGAGCGCGGCGGCGCGCTGCGCCGCGAGGAGGTCCCAGATGCTGTCGCCGATCACGAAGCAGTCGTGCGGCGGCACACCCAGGCGCTCGGCGGCGGCCATGAAGAGGTCGGGATTGGGCTTGGCGTAGGCCACCTGGTCGCGGGTGATGACCGGGGTGCCGGCGGGAATTCCGAGCTTGGCCAGGGCTCCGGCCGCGGTCTTGCCGCTGCCGCTGGTGGCGATCGCCCAGGGCACTCGCATCGCCGACAACGTGGCCAGGAGGTCGCGGGCGCCGGGAAGCGGGTGGATCTGGTCCATGCGGCGGATGATGCCCTCCGTATGGGACCGGCCCAACCTCTCGGCCTGTTCTGCGGTCAGGCTGTGGCCGAGCTCCCGCACGAGGGCCCTGAGAAAGAGGCCTCCGCTCATGCCGATCCGGCGATGTATCCGCCACACCGACAGCTCCAGCCCCTCGACCGCCAACGCCTCGTGCCAGGCCAGGACATGCTGGTAGACGCTGTCGACCAGGGTGCCGTCGAGGTCGAAGAGCAGGGCGGGATGCGCGGACAGTTTGGGAGTCGACACTTCAGAAGGCGCGGCGGCCGGCCATCGCCCGGGCCAGGGTGAGCTCGTCCGCGTACTCGAGGTCGCCTCCGACCGGCAGGCCGTGGGCGGGGCGCGTCACCTTCATCCCCAGCGGCAGCAGGGCGCGCTGGAGGTACACGGCGGTCGCCTCACCCTCGATGTCGGCGTCGGTGGCGATGATCACCTCCGCGACGCCCTCGGTACGGGCGCGATCCAGCAGCTGCGGCACGTGGAGCTGTTCGGGCCCGATGCCGTCGATCGGCGAGATCACGCCATGGAGCACGAAGTACAGCCCATTGAACTCCGCCGTGCGCTCGACCGCCAGGACGTCGAGCGCGGACTCGACCACGCACAGCACCGACGCGTCCCGGCGCGCCGACGCGCAGATCGCGCACAGTCCGCCCTCGGCGATGTTGTAGCAGCGCTCGCAGTAACCGATGCGCGCCTTCACGTCCTGGATCGCCTTCGCCAGCGAGTCGGCCCGCTGGCGGTCCGACCGCAGGAGATGAAAGGCCAGCCGCTGCGCGGTCTTGGGCCCGATGCCCGGCAGTCGCGAGAGCTCCTGGATGAGCCGCTCGAGAGGCTCAGGCAGCTGCGGCAAGTCTCGGTTACATCAAACCGGGTGGAAGGCCCAACCCGGACGTAAGCGCCTGCATCTTCTCGGCCGCCAGCTGCTTGGACTTCTCCATCGCCTCGTTGACCGCCGCCACGACCAGGTCCTGCAGCATCTCCGTATCCGCGGCGGCCGCCGGATCGATGGTCACCGAAAGCAGCTTTTGGGTGCCGGTGGCGACCACCCGCACCGCCCCGCCGCCCGCGCTCGACTCGACCTCGTCGGTCTCGAGCTCGGACTGCAGCTTCGACATTTTGCCCTGCATCTGCTGCACCTGCCGCAGCATCTTCATCGGGTCCTTCACTCCGAGACCTCCTTGACTCGTGTCACGCGGCCGTCAAACCTACGCACGACCTCCCGCACGAAGGGGTCGTCTTCAGGGCTCGCGGGCGCTTTCGGGCCCGCCTTCGCCGGCTCAAGGCCGGCATCTCTCAACCGGTACTCGACCTTCACCTGGTCTCCCAACCAAGCCCGCACGTGCGGCGCCAGCTGCGCCGACTGCTCCTGCGCCTTCTTGTGATGAAACCCGTATCGAAACCACAGGATCAGATTCGACCCGGCGACCTCTGGTTGGGCGTCGAGGTAGGCGGCGCGCACCGTGCGGTTCAGCTTCTCGAGGACCCCGCTCCAGCCGGCGATGCTCCCGGTGTCCTGCGGTCCGGGGCTCACCGACACCGGGGGCGCTTCGGCGTCCCCACCCCCCGGCGTGGAGCTCACTACGGGTGGGGGCGCCTGGGCCTCCGCTCGCGGCTGCGCCGGCGGTCTTGGCGCCGGCGAGGTGGGGAGCTCGGCATCGCGGCTCGGAGTCGAGGTGACCGGCTGTTCGGTGGCGCCGAGCTCAACCGCCAGGCGCGCCAGCGTCGCCTCGACCAGGAGCCGTGGCTCGGCATGGCGCCGCACCTCACCGTCGAGATGAAGCAGCGCGTCGAGCACGCCCGACAGCCGCCGGGCCGTCGCCTGGTCACGCCTGGAGAGCGAGGCGACGAGCCGGTCGCGGCCGCCTTCCATCAGGCCCCGCACCACCTGCCTGAGCTCAGCGCCGGCCGAGTAGACGCGATTCAGCTCCGCCAGCGCCTCCGCCGCGCGCCCGGCGAGCACGTCGTCCAGCAGGGAATCCAGGAGGCGTGGATCGGCGATGCCGAGCAGCGAGCGAGCCGCCTCCAGGGTGATGGGCGAAGGCGGGACGCCGGGCGCGCGATCCGCGGCGCCCTCGAGGGGGGAGATTCCCCCGCTCGCGCCTGTCGCCAGGGGCACCAGCTGGTCGAGCAGACCGACGGCATCGCGCATCGAACCCTGGGCGGTACGTGCGATCAGCAGCATCGCTTCGGCATCGACCCGCACCCCTTCGGACTTGGCGATGTGCGTGAGGCGCCCGACGATCTGATCCTCGCCGTGGCGGCGGAAGACGAACTGCTGGCAACGCCCGATGACGGTGAGCGGGATCTTTTGCGCGTCGGTCGTGCACAGCACGAACACCACGTGCGCGGGCGGCTCCTCAAGCGTTTTCAGCAG
This sequence comes from bacterium, assembly GCA_004299235.1. Classification (NCBI taxonomy): domain Bacteria; species bacterium. The sequence continues at coordinate 14,181 of SCQL01000016.1, read as the reverse complement.
CGCGTTGAAAGCGGGCTCGGTGAGCATGTGAGCCTCGTCGATGATGTAGACCTTGAACGGCCCGAGAGCCGGGGCGAGGTTCACCTTCTCGCGCAGGTCGCGGATCTCGTCGATGCCGCGGTTGGAGGCCGCGTCGATCTCGATCAGGTCGAGTGCCGAACCCGCCGTCATCTCGACGCACGACTGGCATTGGTTGCAAGGCTCGGCTGAATCCCGCGCGCGGCCGGTGCAGTTGAGCGCCTTCGCCAGCAGCCGGGCCGCGGACGTCTTGCCCGTCCCCCGGCTGCCGCTGAACAGGTACGCGTGCGCCACGCGCGAGCTGACGATCGCGCCCTGCAGCGCCCGCGAGGCGGCATCCTGGCCGACCAGGTCGGCGAAGGTCTGCGAGCGGTACTTGCGGTAGAGGCTCTGATATTCAGGCATGGCTTTGAGGGTGGCCGCGCACCCCCGCCTCGATCGAAGACCCCCAGCTCGCACCGCGGTTCACGGCTCCGGCCCGGATGGCTGCGGCACCCCCGGGTTGACTCCTTACCGCTGCTTCCTTCCGGACCTGACGGGGTTCGGAGACCCAAGCTGCGCAGGTCCCGACCTTCAACGCCGTTTGCCGCGGCCAGGCGTGAGAACCCTGACCTCAGCGCGGGAATTCGGTCCGGCTAAGGCGGATTGCCGGTGCAGGGTACCGCCAGCACCCCACTTAGCGCGACCACGAGCAATGTTACAGGGGGCCGAGCGAGACGACCGCGCCCAGCCCGACCTCAACCCGGCTCGGGGGCGGCGACCGGCCGCCGCGAAGCCCACGCCAGGTGCGCGAACGTCGCCGCGGTGGAGATCGAGATGACCACCTCGCCGGCGGACACCAGCCCGCTGGAGTCCTGGTCCAGGCCCCGGAAAAGACTGATGCCGCCCAGCAGGATGAGGATGAGCGTGGTCGAGACCTGCCCGGTCAGCGTGTGACGCAGCTCAGGCTGCCGGCCCAGGGCGATCAGCACGCCGCCGGCCAGCACCGGCACCAGGTACCGCGTGACGACCACCAGGGCGAGCCACGGCGGAAACGCCCCACCGGCGGCCAGGCCGAGCGCCACCGCGCCCATGAACACGCCGTCGACGACCGGGTCCAGCGCCCCACCAAGCGAGGACGGACGGGCGAGCCGCCGCGCGATCGTGCCGTCGACCAGGTCGCTTAGGCCGGCGATCGCCACCACCACCGCGATCAGCCCGAGCCGCCCGGGCGCCAGCGAGTAGGCCAGCGCCGGCGCGGCCAGATGCGCCCGCGTCAGCGAAATCTGGTTGGCCGCACCCGGGATGAACGATCCGACCAGGGCCACGGCGACGAACCAGGCGACCAGCAGCCAGGCCGGCCCTGGCGGACCGGCGCCGAACACCCAGGCCAGGCCCAGCGCCAGATGGAAGATGCCGCCGGCAATCCCGGCCCGGTTGAGCCGCACGGCGCATAGCCTAGTGAGGCGTGGGCGAAGGGCTCGGTCCCGGCGATGGGCTCGGTCCCGGCGATGGGCTTGGCGGCGGGCTGGGCGACGGCAGCGCATATGGCGCCTGGCCCGGGTGTGGGTTGGCACCGCATGGGTAGTTCGGCTCGCCGGCGCCCTTGAGAAAGATCTCGTTGTAGCCGCCGCTGGCGATCGTGCCGCCGTCGTAGGCGCAGACCTGCCGCGTGACGACGCCGGGTGGCTGCACCCACATGGCGGGCCACGGGTGGGACGAGTAGTACTCCTCCAGGAACGGCTTCCAGACCGAGACCCCCACGTTCTCCCCGAAGAGGACCGACGTGGGGCAGAGCCAGCCCGAGGGCTGGAAGTTGGTCGCGAGATACGCGTAGCCGGAGTCGCAGGTGGGGCCGGCGTCGATGTGCATCAGCGACGCGGCGACCGCCAGGTCGGGGGTGTAGCCGATGAAGATCGAGCCGGTGTAGGCCTCGGTCGTCCCCGATTTGCCCGCGGCCGGCCGACGGCCCAGGTCGCCCAGGTAGAGCTTGACCGGGCCTCGGAGGAGATCGGTCATGAGGTATCCCAGGTCGGGGCTGATCACCTGCACGCGACCCGCGGCCGGATCGAATGCCTCCAGCACCTTGCCGCTGGGATCGGTGACTTTCAGCACGGGGTGCCCGCTGATCCGATATCCGCCGTTGTCGAACGCCGAGTAGGCGGCGAGATGCTCCTCCATGGAGATCGGGTCGTGGCCCAGCGTGGTGGCCACGCCGGCGGGGTTTTCGATGGCGGCGGTGATGCCGAGGTTGTGCATGAAAGAGACCACGCGATCGCCGCCCTCCTGGCCGTACGTCCACAGCGCAGGCAGGTTGCGCGATTCCGCCAGAGCCTTGCGGAGCGTTATCCAGCCCTCGTGCTTGGCGTCCCAGTCATTGAAGGTGTGGCCGCCGATGACGCCGCTCTCATCGTTCAGCGGGGTCGCGGGCGTCACCAATCCCGCCTGCAGCGCGGCCGCGTAGGTGTAGGCCTTGAACGAGGAGCCGATGCCGCGCCACCCGAGCGGATCGACCCCCGTGAGGTTGATCTGCCCGCGGATGGTGGCGTTGTTGTAGTCCGCGCTGCCGACCATGGCGAGGATCTCCCCGTCGCTGGGATTCATGACCAGCATGGCGCCGGTGTTCACGCCGCGACGGGCGTACGCGTGCACTCCCGCCTTGACCCACTTGTCGGCATTCGCCTGCGTGCCGAGGTCCAGCGTCGTCGTTACCGTGAGGCCCCCGTCGTATAGCGCCCGCTGGCCGTACCGCTGGGCGATGTACTGCTCCACGTAGTCGGCGAAGTGCGCGGTCAGCGGGTTGCGCTGCGCGGGCAGCGCCTTGTGGGCCGCGAGCATCTTCGCGATCAGGTCGCTGCGATAGGCCGCGTCGGCCGCCGAGGCGCTCAGGTCGCCCACCGACACCATCCCCTCCAGCACCGCATGCCACCGCCACTTGGCGGCCTGGAGCTGGTCGGGCGTGCCGAAGGGGTCGTAGTCGGCCGGCGCCTGGGGCAGGCCGGCGAGAAAGCTCGCCTGGGCCCAGCTCAGGTCGCTGGCATGGACCTGGAAATAGGTCTCTGCGGCCGCTTCGGCGCCGTACGCCCCGTTCCCGTAAGGAATGCTGTTGAGGTAGAGCTCGAGGATCTGCTGCTTCGAATACCGGCGCTCCATCTCCTCCGCGAGCAGCAGCTCGTGGAACTTGCGGCTGATGGTCCGGCTCTGTGACTCCTGGGTGTCGAGGACGTCGTTCTTGACCACCTGTTCGGTGATCGTCGAGCCGCCCAATGTCGCGGAGTGATGAGTGAGGTCGTAGAAGACGGCGATCATCAACCGCCGGTAATCGACGCCGCTGTTGGCGTAGAAGGTGCGGTCCTCGGTGGCGATCGTGGCCCGCTGGAGCTTGACGCTGATCTTGCTCAGCGGGACGACCGTGCGGTTCTCGTGGTACAGCGCCTCGATCAGGTTGCCGTTGCGGTCGAGGATGCGGGTCGTCTGCGTCAGCTTGGCCGTCTGCAGGGCGTCGATGGACGGCAGGTCGCCGGCGAAGTAGTCGACCGCGGCGATGGTCCCGGCGGTGCCGAGGATGCCGATCGCGGAGAGGGCGATGACCGCGATCAGCGCCAGGCGCGTGAGCCAACCGCGATTGGAGCGTTTGCCGGTGCGGCGCGGCCGCTCTCGTGTTCGAGTGCGGCGCTTCGGGCGAGACGCCAATGCCGGGCGGGACCTCCAGAGCTTTTTCTGCGACGTGAACGACGATCGCTGAAAGGCAGTCTACCGAGCCGAGCGAGCGCAGGCCGCGAACTCCCTGCGCCACCTGCCGTCCCGGCTAGCGCAGCCCCAACGCCTCGGCGCCCTGGTCCGCCAGGCTCAGGATCGGGCTCCCGAGCATCCCGTAGGCCGTGATGACGACGCCAAGCGCCACGGCGCCGAGGGCCGAGGAGCGCGTCCAGGCCCCGGGCGCCGCGCCGGATCCGCGTCGCGCCTCCTCGATCGGGCTCTGGAGATAGATGACCCGCAAGGTGCCGACGGCCGCGACCAGGCTCATGACCGAGCCGAGCAGGCCGAGCGCCAGCAGGGCGAAATGGCCGCCCTGGGCGAGCGACGCGGCGACCGCGAACTCGCCGAAGAAGCCCGCCAGCGGTGGCGCGCCGGCCAGCGAGAGCATCGCCAGCGCAAGTCCGACCGCCCGCGCCGGCCGCAGGGTACCGAGGCCGGCGATCCCGGCCTCCCCCCCCTCCGCCCGGCCCATGACCACCGGCCCGCAGGTTGCCGCCACCGCGAACGCTCCGAGCAGGAACAGCGAGGCACCCAGCCCGGCGCGGTAGTGGGTGGCGAGGCCTGCCGCGACCCAACCGATCTGGCCCGCCGCCAGGTACGCGAGCCGCGCCCGCGGCGCCCGGACGGCCAGGGCCGCCGCCCCCCCGCCCACCATCGCGACCGCCGCGACCACCTGGAGATAGGGCGAAAACACGGCCGGGACGGGGTTGAGGGCGGCCGCGAGCTTGATCGCGACGATCGCCGCCGCGGTGGCGACCAGGCCGAGCACCAATCCCGCCCCGAGCGGTGATGCGCCGAGGCCGGCCCGCAGGCCGGCGAGCTGGAATGGGGCCAGCGTGGCGCGGATCGCCAGGCCGCCGAGAAGGAGCAGCACCGGGATGGCCAGGGGCAACGTCGGCGCGGCGTTGACGAGCACCTCCCGCATCCGCCCGAGGTCGGCGGTCCCCGCGGTCGCGTAGATGAAGGCGAGCCCGATCAGAACCAAAGCGCTCGCCACGCCGCCCACGAGCAGCAGCCGGAGCGCCAGGTCGGGCCGGCGCAGCGAGACCATGACGACGCCGGCCGCAGCCGCCAGCTCGAGCCCCGCCCACAGCGCGACGAAGTCACCCGCCGACGCGGCCACCATGACCCCGAAAGCCGCCAGCAGCGGCATGGCAAGGCTGATCGAAAGCGAATCCTCGGCGCCCCAATCCGCCGCCGCGAGCGCCACAGCGACGGTGAGCAGGACCGCCGCCTTGGCGAAGAGGGCGAAACGATCCTGGATGAGCGCGCCGCCGAAATAGGTGCTCAGCGTCGCGCCGGCCCAGAGCTCGACGGCGAGAGCCCCCAGCGCCACGGCGGCCGCACCCGCGGGCAGGTAACGGCGCGAGGACCGCGACAGCCGGCCCAGGCGGCCCCCGAGCAGCAGGAGCACAGCGCCGGCCACGACCAGCGCCTCGGGGACGAGGACCAGGTTCTTCATGGTGTGGCCCCGGTGTAAGGCGACGCGATCTCGGTGAGGCCGGCGCTCATCACGTTGACCAGGCCCGGGTCGAAGAGCGGGGTGTCGGTGCCAGGCAGCTTGGGGCCGCCCGGGAACAACCCGACCCACAGCAGCCCACCCGCCAGAAGCCCCAAGTACCAGGTCTCACCCAGCGATGCGTCGGACACCCCGGGGGTGTCGGGAACGGGCGAGCCGAACAGCACCCGGCGCAGGAGAACCGCCAGCGCGACGGCTCCCACCGCCAGGCCGGCGGCGACGGCGAAGGCACCCACCGGCTGCGTTTTGAAGGCGCCGAAAAACGTCATGAGCTCCGCCGGGAAGCTCGCGAGCAGGGGCACGCCCAGCACGCCGAGCGACGCGAGGACCAGAAGCCAGGCGAGCTTCGGCATCCGCGCCGCCAGTCCACCGAGGACCAGGAGATTTCGCGACTGGGCGCGATCCGCCACGGTCGCGCACGCCCCCACGATCAGCGCCGCGGCCAGCCCGCCCGAGAACAACGAGAGCACGCCTCCGGCAATGCTCAGCGGGGACAGGGCGGCGAGCGCGAGGACGGTGATCCCTCCGGGGATCAACGCCAGGTGGGCGGCGGCATGCCTGATGTCGTTCGATCGGAGCGCGGCGATTCCCGCATAACCGACGGTCAGGGCGGCGAGGACGGCGAGCAGGGGAGACAGCAGGTGGGCGGCGTCGTGCTCGGCGGTGACCAGGGTGCGCAGCAGGAGGTAGCCGCCAAGTCGGGAGGCGCTTCCGGCAACGACGACCGCCACTCCGACCGGAGCCTCGGCATAGGCATCGCGAATCCATCCGTGGAGGGGAAACAGCGGGAGACGGGTCGCTGCGGCGACGAGCAGGAGGACGCCGGCCGCCAGCTGCACACGCGGGTTGATCGTCGCCTTGAGCAGCACGTCCATGTCGAAGCTGGTGCCGCCGGCGGCGGCGTACAGCGTCATCGTCGCCAGCACGAGCGCGCCGGTCCCAAGTCCCCAGTAGGCCAGCAGCCTCCAGGCGGCGCCCTGCCGGCGCGTTCCGCCCCAACCGAGGATCAGGATCGCGACGGGAACGGCAGCGGCGCTCCAGAAGAGCACGAGCACGAACATGTCCCTGGCGACGATCGCGCCGTTGATGGCCCCCTGTGTGAGCAGCAGCAGGCAGAAATAGGCACGCACCCGCTCGCGCACCCCGAGTGACGCGAGCACAGAGGCGATGCCGATGAGCCCTGACAGGATGAGCATCGTCATCCCGGGCCCATCCACGCCGAGGTGATAGGTGGCGCCGACGGCCGTGAGCCATGGGACCTTCTCCTCGTACTGCATGTTGGGCAGGAAGGTTTCGAACTGGCTGTAGGCGATGAACAGGACGAAGACCAGGCCGAAGTTGGTGAAGAACGCGATCTGCTTCATCAACACGTCGAAGCGGCCGCGCGGGTTGGGCATGGCGGCGATGGCCACGGCGACGGCGACGGGGACCCAAATCGACAGGCTCAGGAGGAGCGATGACGAAAAGATGCCGGCGCCCGGGACGGTCACGGGCGCGGGCGAAGGGTTGGCGGCGGCGATGCTCAGCAGCATCATCTGAATACACCCGGCGCCACCAGGCCCACACCGAGCGCGAGCAGCACCGCGAGCAGGATCAAAAGCGGCAGGGCCGGCGCTCGCCCGGCGGCGACGGCAAGCCGTCCCGACGCAGTCGCGGCGCCTCCGACACGGCCGTCACCGGCCGCGATCAAGTCGCCGGTGCGGCGTGCGATGCCGGCCGCCGGAGCGACCAGGAAGCGCTCGACCGCCGCCGACCCGCTCGACGCGAGCTGGCCCAGCCAGGCGCCGGAGACGGCCGAGGCGCGCAACGCGCCGTCCTTGTGGCGCCCGTAGGCGAAGGTCGCGGCCGCAAATCCGACGACCGCCGGCGCGATCCACAACCCATAGGCGCCCGGGGATGGCGCGAAATGCTTGCCCCCGTCGAGGAATGCCAGCCAGCCGCCGAGCAGCGACGCGATGACGAGCAGCGCCCCCGACAGAGCGAGCCAGTACGGCCATCCGAGTGAGCCGGCCGGAGCCTCGCGCACGCGGTCGGGGTCGAATGCCCGCCGCCGCCGGAGCGGTCCGATGGCCATCGCGAGGAAGACGCGCAGCGAGCCGACGGAGATCAGCAAAACCGCCTCACCGAGAGCGATGCCGAGCTTGGAGCGCGAGCTCACGGCAAAAGCGAGCGCGCCCGATGCGCTCAGCGCCAGGACCGTTCCCGCGACCAGCATCGCGCCCGCGCTCGCGCGCATGCGGCGCCACGCGTCGCCCATCTCGGCGAGATCGTCGGTCCGCATGGCGCCGGCCACGGCCGAGGCGGCGAGCGGCCCGGCCGTCCGTGCCGGCGCGGCCGCGAGCACACATGCGATGCCGGCGACGGCAAACGTGAAGTGGGGGTTCTCGAATCCGTGGATGACCACGGCCGCGCCGACAGCGGCGACGCCGGAGCCCAGCAGGCCGATGATGCGTCGCGGCTCGTTGCCGAACAGCGCCAGCAGCGGCGCGATGACGGCGGCCGCTCCGCACCCGTAAAGGCAGGCCTGCAGGGTCTGCGCATTGGACGCGACGAAGATCGGCATGACCCGGTAGAGGACGACGATCGCGAGCACCGACCAGACCGCTTGCGCGACGGCCGATGCCGCTGGCGGCGCCGTCACGGCGGTCTGCGTCACCCACCCGTGAAGCGGCCACAGGGCCAGGCGGCCGGCAATGCCGACGAAGAGGAGCAGCGCCGCGACGACCAGCGACCGCACCGTCCAACCGGGGTTGGTGTGCAGGATCGGGAGCAGTGTGGTCAGGTTCTGCACCCCGTATCGGGCGTAGAGCCAGGCGACACCGCACAGAAGCGACAGGTCGGTGACGAAGGGCAGCGCCAGCGCCACCCGAGCTCTGCGGGCCGGCTCATCGGCGCCCCAGCGGTGCGCGAGGAGCAGGTAGGTCACGGCTCCGGCGACACCCCAGAACGCCAGCAGCTCGGCCAGGTCCCAGCTCACGAGGACGCCGGCGCAGCCGAACAGCAGCCCGCTGATGAGCGCGTGGAAGCGCGCCGCCCCCGGCTCGGAGCGCCCCATCACCTGGTGCCATGCCAGAGCGCCGATGACGCAGATCTCGACGACGAGCAGCGCCACCACCGTGACGTGGTCGACACGAAGGACGACGTCGATCCCGAAACCCTGGAAATTGACCGGGCCGTTGAAGGCCACCGGCAGGTTGATGTACCTATAGGTGGCCAGGAACGGCGCCGTCTTCCTGGCCAGGCCCCAGCCGACGAGGAGCGTCGCCAGCAGGGCCACGACCGCCCCGAGCATCGCCAGGTTGGCCGACGAACGGCGGGTCCGCACGCTCGACAGCGCGAGCGCGAAAGCCGCGAGCGGGGCGATGAGCATGAGCGGCACCGCCCACGGCAGGGTGGTCGCCGGGTCGAACGTGAAGCCCCCATGTCGAGAGGCCGAAGCCGCGCCGGAGGCTGCCGTCAGGATGTCGCCCGCGGCGACCAGGAGGCTCAGCGAGAAGTCTCCCGACCGGCGATTCCCAGGCCGAGCGCCACCACCGCCAGCGCGGCCAGCGCCAGCACGGTGGCGACCTCCTGGCCCAGAAGCTCAGGACCCTGGGCGGACCCGAATCGCGAGACGCCGGCGAAGGCCACGCCCGCCCCGCCGAACATCAACGGCAGCCCGCCAAGGGCCGCGGTCAGGTCTTTTTTCCAGGCGGCGACGAAAGCGCCGGCCGCCACCAGGGCCGCGGCCACGAACAGCACCGACACCAGGCCGGCGCTCATCGACCCCGCTCCTGGGCGCGCCACGCGGCGGCCGCTCCGACCAGGGCCACGAGAATCAGGGCCGCCACCGCCTCCGTCGCCATGGCGTCGTGGGCGAACAAGAGCCTCCCCAGCGAGGCGCTGCCGATGGCGCCTCCATAAAAAGGCGCGTGGACGAAATCGCCGCGAAAGGCGGCGTACGCGAGGATGGCGAAGAGACCCGCGGCCGCGACGGCGCCGACCTGCCGCCACGCGCCGGCAACCGTGGACTCGACGGCCCGGTAGCCGGCGCCGGCCAGGAGCAGGGCGCAGCCGGCGTAGCACAGCAAAGCCACGATCCCGGCGAAACCGGCCGACAGGGACGCGTAGATGCCCGCAATGCCCAGCCCGGCGACCCCAATCGCCAGGCCGCGTGCCGTGCGCGTGGGTAGGAACGCGACGGCGAGCCCGCCACCCACCGACAGCGCGGCGGACACGTAGAAGCCAATCGCGTGGAGGGGGTCCATCGGCACTCCGTGGTTGCTACGAGTGGTCTTTACCGGCTACTCGACGAGGCCGCCGGTTCCAAGCCGCCAAGCATACAGGAGCCCGGAGCCGGCAATGGCGAGCAGCGCGATCGCGGAGACGACGCCACCGGGAGTTGGATTCGAAGTCGTCGCGCCGGCGGCGTAGGCGGCCAGCATGAGCGCAACCGCCGATCCCAGGCCCGCGGACGCGACGCGCAGCGGGTCCCACTGCCTCCACGCGCGCCCACGCATCGCCGCCATTCTATTCGACCGCATCACCCGGCCCTGCTCAAGCCAGCGACTGCACCCACGCGCGGTGCAGGGAGCCGTAACGGCCGGTGCGCTGTCGCAGGTCGGCCGGCGCTCCGTCCTCGACGACCCGGCCGGCATCGACGACCAGAACCCGGTCGGCGATCTCGACCGTGGACAGGCGGTGGGCGATGATGATCGCGGTGCGGCCGCGCAGCAGCGTCCGCAGGGCATGCTGCACCAGGCGTTCCGACGGCAGGTCGAGTGAGGACGTCGCCTCGTCGAGGATGAGCACTCGCGGGTCGGCCAGGAACGCGCGTGCGAAGGCGACAAGCTGCCGCTGGCCCGACGAGAGGCGCACGCCGCGACGCCTCACGTCGGTGTCGTAGCCATCGGGCATCGCGCTGATGAATTCGTGAGCGCCGATCGCGCGGGCGGCGGTGACCATCTCGTCACGGGTCGCGGTCGGCCTGCCGAACAACAGGTTGTCGCCGACGGTGCCCGAGAACAAAAAGCTCTCCTGGGTGACGACGACGATCGCGCGACGCAACTCCTCGACGGCGAGCGAGCGAAGGTCGACGCCGTCGAGCGTCAGCCGCCCGACGGTCGGGTCGTAGAAGCGCGCAATGAGGCGCGCCATCGTGGTCTTGCCCGCCCCCGTCTCCCCCACCAGCGCGGCGATCTGACCGGCGGGGATCCGCAGGTCGATGTCGTGCAGCACGGCCTTGTCGCGGTAGGCGAAGGTGACGCCTTCGAACGCGACGGCGCCCGCGACGTCGCTCAGGCGCACCGCTGTCGCGGGCTCGGGCACGGTCGGCGCCTCTTCGATGACTCCCGCGAGCTTCTCCAGCGCCGCTCCCGCCGCCTGGAAGATGTTGTAGAACTGCGACAGGTCCTGCATCGGCTCGAAGAACTGGCGCAGGTAAAGGACGAACGCCGTCAGCACGCCCAGCGTCAGCTCGCCCTGGACGACGAGGTAGCCGCCGAACAGCAGCACCGAGGCGGTCGTGAGCCGGCCCAGCAGCGTGATGCCGGGGCCGAAGGTTGAAGCCAGACGGTTGGACCAGATGTTGGCGTCTCGGTACCGGCCGTTGACGTCTTCGAAGATCTCCTGGTTGCGCGGCTCGCGCCGGAACGCGTGCACGGCCCTGATCCCGCCAAGCGACTCCACGTAGTGGACGATCACGAGCACGATCGCGCGGCGCACGGCTCGGTAGGAGCGCGCCGAGTTGTTGCGAAACCAGTACGTGAGCCCGAGCACGAGCGGCATGACGACGAGCGTGACCAGGCCGAGGCGCGTGTCGAGACGCACCAGGATCACCGTGATCGCGACCACGGAGATGAGGGACGTGATGACGGAGGTGAGGCCGGTCGCGAGCAGCTCGTTGAGGGCGTCGATGTCGGAGGTCAGCCGCGAGATGATGCGACCCGACGTGTAGCGCTCGTAGAAGGAGAGCGAGAGCTCCTGCACGTGCGCGAAGAGCGTCTTGCGAAGGTCCAGCAACACGTCCGCGCCGATGCGGCCGGACAGCCGGAGGAAGGCGTAGTTGGCGGCCGCATTGATCAGCAGGGCGAGCAGGAGGGCGGCAACGATCAGGACCAGGGTCGTCAGGTTGCCGCTGCGGCCGGGCCGGATCCCCCTGTCGATGCCGAGACCCACCAGGTAGGGAAGAGCGAGGTAGGCGGCGGACCGGACCAGGATGAGCAGGCCCGCGAGCGCGAGCTCCCAGCGGTACGGTCGCGCCAGCCTCGCCAGCAACCGGCGGCTGCGCATGCGCAGCAGGCCGGCGACGCTCGCCGAGAACTCATCCACGTCCTCGGCGGCGACGCCGCGCCAGCGATCGGCCGGAGCCGGGGCGCTCAAGCCGACGCCTCCTTGGCGCTCGCCTCGTACTCCTGCGAGAGCAATGCGCGATAGAGCTCGTTGGAGCTCATCAGCTCGCTGTGGGTGCCCGCGGCGGCGACGGTACCCCCGTCGACGAGCGCCACCCGGTCGGCGAGCGCAAGCGTGGACGGCCGGTGCACGACCAAAAGCCCGGTCACGCCCTGGAGGACGCGGGCGAGCGATTCCTCGATCAGCGCCTCGGTGTGGACGTCGACCGACGACAGCGGATCGTCCAGCACGAGCACCGCTGGCGCTCCGAGAACCGCTCGCGCCAGGGCCAGCCGCTGGCGCTGCCCGCCCGACAGCGTGTAGCCCTGCTCGCCGACGCGAGTCTCCAGGCCCCAAGGCAGGTCCCAAACAAACCCCGCCTGCGCGACCTCGATGGCCCGCTTCAGCTCCTCGTCGGACACCACCGGCCTGCCCATGACCAGGTTCTCGTGGACGGACGCGGAGAACAGGATCGGATCTTCGAAAGCGACACCGATATGTGATCGCAGCGAGCGCAAGCGCAGGTCGCGGACGTCGATACCATCCAGCAGCACCTGCCCTTCCGCGACGTCGTACAGACGAGGCAGCAGATAGGCCAGGGTGGTCTTGCCGCTCCCTGTGCGCCCCACGATGCCGACGGTCTCGCCTGGCTCGACAACCAGGTTGAGGCCGCGCAGGATCCACTCGTCCGACTTGGGATACCTGAAGCCGACGCCTCGAAATTCGAGGTGGCCCCGGCAGCGCTCCAGGGTTCGGGCCCCGGCGCGGTCGGCGATCTGCGGACGCGAGTCGAGCACCTCGCTCAGGCGCTCGGAGGCCGTCTGGCATTCCTCGCTCATCGAAAGCACCCAGCCGATGGCGTCCATCGGCCAGGTGAGCATGAACACGTAGTTCATGAACGCGACCAGGCCGCCGATGGTGAGGGTGCCCTGCACCACGTTGAGGCCGCCGAGCAGCAGCACCGCGACGAGCGACAGGTTGGGGAGCAGGTTGATCTGGGTCCACAGCCGGGAGCGCGCCTCGATGCCTGTCAGGCTGGTCGCGCGCAGCAGACGGGCCTGGTCCTCGAACCGCTGCTGCATCAGCGGCATGCGGCCGAAGGCCTTGATGATCCGAACGCCTGTGGCCATCTCCTCGATGACCGTCGTGAGGTCACCCTGCTGGTCCTGCAGCCGGCGTGCGATGACCTTGTACCGGTCGTGGAACCTGTGGCTGAAGAAGGCGATGGGCAGCATGCAGAGAACCACGACCAGCGCCAGCTCCCAATCCAGCGCCAGCATCAGCACCAAGACGACGGCAAACGTGACGAAGGTCTGGAGAAACCAGATCAGGCCAAAGCTGACGAAGCGGCGGACGGTGGCGATGTCGGAGATCGCCCGCGACAGCAGCTGCCCCGATTGCCAGTTGTCGTGGAACGCCACCTGCAGGTCCTGGAGGTGGGCGTAGAAGTCGTTGCGGAGGTCGGTCTCCATCCGCAGGGAGGCCACGCCCGAGTAGTTGCGGCGCAGGAAGATGAAGGCGAATTCAAGAAGGCCGATCAGCACCAGCACTGCCGCCATCGGCTGCAGCCGGCCAAGTTGGTGGTCGGCGATCGGCCCGTCGATGATGTACTGGATCACCTTCGGAATCGACGCGGCCGCCGCCAGGCTGCCGACCTGTGACAGCCCGAAGACGACCACGAGCCCCATGTGAGGTCGCAGGTACGGGAAGTAGCGCCTGAGCGCCAGCAGACCCAAGCGATTTCCTTTGCGCGGTTTTTGGGCGCGTCAAATCACGGGATGGCGGGAACCACCGAGTTTACGCCGCGTTTCGCCGGTTCGGTTACCCGGCCAGGTCTCGCATCGAGACGATCCCGACGACCTCGCCGTTGACGACCACCGGCAGGTGGCGGAACCCATGGTCGAGCATCGTCCTGAGCGCCTCGTCGACGTCCACGTTCGGATCCACCGTCTTCGGATCACGGGTCATCCACGACGAAACCTCGTGGTTCGGGGCGTCGTGCGACTGGGAGATCGCACGCACCGTGTCGCGCTCGGTGAAGATGCCGACGAGCCGGGTCCCCTCCATCACGAGGGTCGAGCCGATGCGATTCTGGGCCATCATCGACACCGCCTCGCCCACCGTCGTCGAGGGGCTGACCCTGTGCAGCTCGGTCGTCATGACCTCGCGAACCGTGGCCATGCTCAGATACTAGTGCACCGACCCGGAAATACCTTGCGGGTTGCGGCGCCCCTGCGGGGCGGTGCAATTTCGGCGGCGCCGAAACTCATCCCCCACAGCGGCCCATCTGCGTCGTTGTCGGCTCCGCTCCTGGCTCACGCACCGCAAGTGCACTCGCTCCGGTGCTCGCCGACGCCTAGCATCTGGACCACTCTGGTGGCGATCCCACAACGTATTTCCGGGACAGCGCACTAGGCTGAACGGCTCACAAGATCTGTAGACACCTGGGGACTTCCCAGATGTAGAAGCGGCGGCCCATCCTGTGGGTGCTTGACGCCCATGAGGAGGTGCCGCCGTGACTAATGATGATCTGCTCT
>SCQL01000015.1 GCA_004299235.1 bacterium | reverse complement strand
TGACGACCGGCCAGCCCACGTTAACAACGAGCTCCCTCGCACCAAAGAAAGTCGGGCCGTTCCCACCAAGCCCCATTTTCATTGCTGTCGGTTCACCCCGCGGGTGGCGTGTCGTTAACAACCTGGGCTGACAGAGCCGGTTGAAGTTCCTAAAGTCACCTGCCAGGCTCGGCAGGCTGGGGGAGGGAGCAGCCGGGAGAGGGAGGGCCCCCGGAGGGGCTTGGAAATTCTGCTCAGGCCGGGTGTTCGCGGTGCTCCCGGAACAGCATCACGCGGCAATTCGCGTTCTTCAGAACGTACGGCACCGTCTTGCCCAGGTTGAATTCCCCAAACCGCCTCTTGTACGGCAGCCCCATGACGATGAGATCGGCGCCCCACTCGACCGCCTCGTCCACCAACGCGGGCCCGGTGTCCCGTGCCTGTACCAGCTCCGTCTCCACCGGGAGCTGAGCCTCCGCCGCCAGCTGCTCGACCTCGTCCAGGATCTTCTCCCCGCGCTCCACGACCTCGTCCAGGACCGCCCCGAGCGGTAGCGACCGGTTGACCTCGACGATGTGCACGCCGTACAGCCGCCCCCCCTGCGGATCCGTCATGCGGCACGCCAGCCGCACGGTCTCGGCATCGATACCCTGGCCGCCGACAGCGACGAGGACCTTTCGAGCCGTCGGAAGGTGAGCGTGGTCGGCCATCAGTGTTGGGGCCCGCGCCGGACCCGGCGGATCACCACATACGCTCCCAGGAGCCAGGAGATCAGGACCGTCGCGCCGGCGATGCCTTGCGCCACCGGATCCAGGCTCCGATGGGCGGCCAGGTAACCCAGCACCCAGAGGCCGATTCCGAACGCCATGACACCCATGAACATGAATGGGAAGCGCAAGGGCCCAAATCCTAACAAGGTCAGTCGCGCGCGCCATGAGGGCGCTCCGAGGTCCTCCCTATAATTCAACGCGCCTTGAAGCTGATGATCGTGGGCTGCGGTCGCGTCGGCTCGCAGATCGCCGCCGACATGGACGGGGCCGGCCACCAAGTCGTCATCGTCGATCGCGACCCCAACCAGTTCAATCGAGCCGCCTCACGCGGCGTTCTGACCGGGGACTTCAGGGGCGACCAGGTCGTGGGCAACGGCACCGACGCCGACGTGCTGCGCCGGGCCGGCATCGAAGACGCGGACGGTTTCGTGGCCGTGACCGAAGGCGATAACCGAAACATCATGGCGGCTCAGATCGCCAAGCATGTGTTCAAGGTTCCGCGCGTCGTCGCCCGCATCTATGACCCGGAGCGCGCCGAGGCCTACGAGAAGCTTGGCCTGCACACGATCTGTCCGACCATCGATGGCGCCAAGCGCATCGAGAAGACTCTGTTGGCCAACCAGTAGGTGAAACCCGCATGTATGTGATCGTCGTGGGTGGCGGGACCGTCGGCTACTACATGTCGCGCGACCTCCTCGAGCGAGGACACGAGGTGACGCTCATTGAAAGAGATTCCCGCCGTGCGGACTGGCTCGAGACTCAGCTCGGCAGCATCGTGATGAGAGGCGACGGCTGCGAAGTCAAGTTTCTTTCACAGACGGGCATCGAACGGGCTGATGCCATCGTCGCGGTCACAGCCGATGACGAGGACAACCTCATCGCGCTGCAGATGGCCAAGCGGCACTTCGGGGTGAAGCGGACGGTCGCGCGCGTGAACAACCCAAGCAACGTCGAGATCTTCAAGACGCTCGGGGTCGATGAGGCTGTCTCCGCCACCGAGGTGTTGCTCGGAGCCCTGGAGCCACCGATCACCACCTGAGCAAAGAAAAAGGACCGCCCCCATTGGAGCGGTCCTCGTCGAATCCTGCTTACGAAGCCTTGCCGATCTTGTAGATCTTGGTGCCGCAGTTGGGACACGTACCAACTGTTGCCGGCTTACCGTTCTTCATCGTGATCGGCTGAGGGTCTTTCATCTCGACCTTTTTCTTGTCCTTCAAGCAGTAGCCTTCCACTAAGTCACCGTCCTTATTCGAGATTCTGTACTGGGGCGGACTCGCCCATTCTAGGGGGCGGTCTTTGCCCAATACAACCCCAATTCAAACTGAATTCAGCCGATCGTGCCCGGCGAGCCGTCGAACAGGTGACGAAACGGACCCTCAAAAGCGCCCTTGGCCCCCTCGTCGAACAGCACGAAGCGCACCTCCCGCGGCTCCCATCCTCCGGCCAGCGCAGCCCTCAGACAGCGGCCCATCACGCGCGCGCATTCGTCCATCGGAAAGCCAGCGATGCCCGTGCCCACCGCCGGAATCGCAATCGTTCGCACTCCATGCTCGTGCGCCAGCTGGAAGACCTGGCTCATAGAGGCGGCCAGCGACTCCTTCGTCGTGCGACCGCCCAGAGCCATGCTCGCCGCATGAATCACATGGTGGGCCGGCAGCTGTCCACCACCGGTGATCGCGGCCTCGCCAACTTTCACCGGCCCATGCGCGTCGCATTCCTCCTGGATCGCGGGTCCGCCGCGCCTGCGTATCGCGCCCGCCACACCGCCACCCAAGACGAGGTCGTTGTTCGCTGCGTTGACGATCGCGTCGACGTGTTGCTCGACCAGGTCGCCGACGACGATCACGATTCTCGGAGCAGGCATTCCTCGACCTCCACCACGCGCTCCGCCAACAGCTCGCCGGTGGCCTCCGCGAGGCCTCTGATGCCGACGTCGGAGATGGCCAGCGACGCGCACGCGACCCCCCACACAAGTGCGTCCTGAAGCCCGTTCGGCTGGCCTCCGGTCGTCAACCAGCGGGAAAGCATGCCGCCCGCGACGGCGTCACCCGCTCCGGTGGTGTCAACGGCTGGTCTGCCGGTCAGAGCCGGTACACGCACCACGCCGTCCTCCGTGTGAGCGCTGACGCCCCCCGGTCCCGCCTTCACGACCAGGCCTCGCAACGACCACCGGCTCCGGAATTGGCTTGGGTCGCTCCCGCCGAGGGCCGCGAACTCGTCCTGGTTGCAGTAGTACCAGCTCGCCCTCCGCAGCACTTCTTCTGCCGCCGGCGGGCGGGCATGGACGTACGACAGCATGGCGTCCGCGGCCAGCAATGAGGCTCCGCCGAGCATCTCCACCAGCTGGGCCTGGCGGTCCGGGCGCATGGACCCGACAAATGCCCAGCCGTCAAAGCCCGCCGGCGTGGCCGGTTCCCAGGTGTCGTAGATGTCGTCGCTGCTGCCAAGGTCGATGTTGCGGCCGTCGTGTTGATGGGCTCGCCACCGATACGTCCGGGCCGGCAGCACCTGGAGAAGCGCGGTGTCGATGGGGCGATGACTCAGAACGCGTTCGACCCGCCGGGCCGCATCGACTCCGACGGGAGCCACCAGCGTCACGGGCATGACCAGGCTTGCGGCCAACGCAAAGTACAGAGCGGAGCCTCCCAGCTCCTCCTCCAGCCTGCCAAACGGCCCGTCGCGAGTGTCGAGCGCGATCGAGCCCGCGACGAGGAGCTCGGGCGATTGGCTAGGCACGCCGACCCGTGCCGCTTTGCGCGGTGACGAGGTGTCGCGCCTCGCGAAGCTTCTCCAGGAAATCCTCCGGGCTCCTGTAATCCTCGATCTCCATCCAGCTGCGGCCGAGCTCTCGTGCGGCATGCGAGTCTGATCCTGTCGCCATCACCTTGCCGAGATCCGCGGCAAGCCGCGCCGCGGCCTGGTTCGCCGCGGCATCGCACCACGGGTTGTACGTCTCGATGATGTCGATGCGGTCGGCGAGCTCGACGACGCGGTCGGCGCGGAAATGAGACCTGCGGCGGTCGAGCGGATGGGGCACGTAGGTGAGCCCGCCCATCTCATGGATCAGGTCCATCACGTCCTCGGGCGGCAGATAAGGCGGCAGTCGGTGGGTGATGAACAATCCGATCACCTCGCCTTCCGAAGTCTTGGCCTCCTCACCGACGATGGCGAGCTCCGGCGCCAACCGCGCCAGCTGCAGCGCTCCTTCGACGGTGTTGTGGTCGGTCAGCGCGATGCGGTCGAGACCGACCTCGCGGCAGCGTGCGATGAGCTCCACGAGCGAGCTCTGGCCGTCATGGGAGTAGTGCGAGTGAAGATGAAGGTCGACCCGCACCCGAACAGCCCGCTACAGGGTCGCGGCTTCTTTCAGCGTCCGCTGGCGTGCCCGGGCGAAAAGAGGGATCACCTCCGCCGGGCCGCGGCTCCGGCACGCCTGATCCATCAGCGCCGCCTGCGCGTCGTAGATGATCTCCATCACCTGCTCCGGGCGGCGGTCGCGACCCAGGCGCGCGGGAAGCTCCGCGTCTGCGTGCCTCAGGACGACCATCAGCCGCGACACCAGCCATCCGGGCACGATGCGAATTCCTTGCACCAGACATTCCTCGACCCAGAAGAGCAGCTCGTCCGATTCTTGCAACAGACGGCGTGGTGTCATCGCTCGACGTCGCCTCCGATGCCAGCGGAGGTCGCGCTGCTGGTCGTCGACGGTTTGTTGCAACATGGCCTGCAACCCACTATATCAGCGGCTTCCCGCACTTCTTGGGGCGGTCGGATAGCACAATGTGCGCCAGCCTCCCGCCGCCGGAACGAGGTGAACCTGCCGATCGAACGTCCACTCTCTCCATCGCTGGCGCACGCGATAACGCATGGTCATTCGAGCAACGTTGCTGTACGTGCGGTGGTGCTCCTGATCGGTCCAGCCTTCGAGCACCGCGACGCTGACCACCTGCATGTCGAGGAGCTCTGTCTCATCGTCCAGCCGCGGCATGTTCCGGATGAAGGAGTCGCGCCCACCCCATGCCCGCTGCGCGTCTTCGGCGAGCATCTCCCACATCTCATCAAACCCGCCCTCCGCGTGGAGCTTCATGAACCGCGTCTCGAAAGTCGCCGGCGCGATCGACGTCGGCGGGGGCGGGCGCAACGGTTCCATCGGCGGCGGCAGGGCGGCGGCCGCGCCCGGCGTGCCGGTGCCGACCGGGGCGCTGACGAAGCGTCCGAAATCATCCGCCGGCCACGTCGTGAACTGGCCCGCGATCCGGGTGATCACGGACTCAACAGCCTGCCAACGTCGAAGGGGGCGAAGAAATCTATTGACCATTGGCCCTAGATGTTGTGTGATTTCCCCAGACTGTATACAGAATGTGGATAACTCGCAACTACCAGCGCTCACGGGCCTGCCGCCGAGGCGGGCGGCCGCGCGCTCGAGAGCGGCGGCCTGGATGCGGTACTCCGCATCGATGGGCGGGCATCCGGATCATCGCCAGGCGGATCCGCGTCAGCCGATGATGCGCATCGGCGTGTCTGCCTGGAGGGTGTCTCCTCGAGCTCAGCCGGCGCTCAGCCGGCGCACGACCGCGGCGACCTCGGCCAGCGGCAGCCCGACGGGACAGGCGGCAGAGGCAGCTTCGAGGTCCGGCTCGTCGCCGTCGAGGTCGGAGGCAGCCTCGCCCAGGCGCGCGTAGAGGCGCATGTAGGAGGAGGCGAGGTCCGGCAGGCGCGTCTTGCCGATTCGTCCGGCAGCCAGTGCGCACAGCCCGCAGTTGATGCAGCCGACCAGGTGCGGATGTCGCTCGCGCTCTTGCGGCGCCAGCGCGCGCATACCGTCCGACGCGTATGTGTCCAGCAGATCCACCAGCTGCGAGCGGTGACGCGTCAATCGCCGTCGCGCCAGGTGCAACCCGTACGCCCACGCCAGTTTCGCCAGCGAGTCGGTGCGCCCCATCGCTCAGACGCTCAAGCCTCGCAGCGCGCCCTGGGCCAGCTCCTCCTCGGCCCATCCCGCATGGCCCAGAACGGGAGCCCGGCCCAACCACGCACCGCGGACGAACTCCCGCACCGCATCGAATCTCTGCGATGCGCTCCAGCCCAGCTCGCCGCCGATGACCTCCGCGGCGCGCATCACGCATGCGGCGCCCGCGCACGGCCCGGCCGCCAGGCCGACGCGCCGGAAGGCGTCGGGGAGGGAGCGCACCTGCTCGTGGCGTGATGCGTAGGCGAGCTCGGCTTCGGTGATCGGTTCACACCGGCAGACGACGCGACCTTCGCGGGTTTCGTCCAGCACTTTGGCCGCCCTCGACCCGTGACGGCTCTGGACTTTGACTGCGGCCAGCGTCGGGATTCGATGCCGTCGCGCGAGCTCGACCGCCGGTTCCATGTCTGACTCGTTGCCAGGCAAGGGGGTGGTGGCGGTGGTGCAGGGCGCTTGGTGACCGAGCTTCCGGCACACGGCGTCCGAGGTCTCCTCGGCCATCAGGCGATACATCGACAGCTTGCCGCCGGCGATGCTGACGAATCCCTCGACCCCCTCGGCGGCGTGGTCGATCACCTCATATCGTCGCGACAGCTCGTCCTCGTAACGCCTCCACTTGAACAGGGTGGGGCGCACTCCGGTGGTCGCGCGCACCGGGCGGTAGTCCCTGATCGCCGGGAAGACGCGCTCGAACGCTTGCAGCAGGTAATCGACCTCGTCTTCGAGCACGTCCACCGCATCCAGATCGCCGTAGAAGTCGTCGTCGGTGGTCCCCAGGAGCGTGAAACCTCCGTGCGAGACCATGAGCAGGTCTCGTCCGTCGATCGACTCCGCGCTGATCGAGAACTCTGAGATGCGGTGCGGATAGACGATGTGGATGCCTTTGGCGGGACGCAGTCGAACTCCCACTCCGGCCAGCGCACCGACCTCGGGCGACCAGGGTCCGGCCGCGTTCACCACCACTCTGGCGCGGGCTTCCGACATCGCGCCGTCGGCAGCCCGATAGCGCACGCCGATGACACTGCCGCCATCCCGAACCAGGCCGACGACGCGCGTGTGGTTGAGAGCACGGGCGCCGTGCGCGACGGCGTCCTCCACGTTGGCGTACACCAGCCGGTGTGGGTCCACGCCCCACTCCTCCATGGTCACGGCGCCGACGATGTCGCCGGAGAGCCCGGGTTCGGCCTGCCGCGCCTCCTCCGCCGTCAGTCGCTTGTGGGGATGCGCCTTCTTGAGCGGCTGGAAGCGGTCGTAAACCTCCATCGCCGTCTCCATGCGTTCGATGTTGTTCCGGTCGTGGGGGAGGATCGGGAGGATGAAGGCGACGCGGTAGACGAGGTTCCGCGCGATCGTCACGATGTGGCCCGCGTCCTGGCAGGAGAGGCGAGTGGTGTCCCAGTCGAATTCCAGGTAGCGCGGCCCGCCGTGGATCATCCAGCTCGAGCCGCCGCTCGTGCCCCCACCCCAATCGCCTTTCTCGAGCAGCAGCACCGACAGGCCGCGCAAGGAGAGGTCGCGGGCGATGCCCGCCCCGGTGATGCCTCCACCGATCACGCAGACGTCATGAGCGCTTGGCGCCGCACCGGGCCCGGGGTTACGGGCCACGGTCAGCTGGCGGCTTCGTGCTGCTTCTGGAACTCTTCGATGATCGTCTTGGCCAGGTGCGCGGGCATCTCGTCATAGTGTGAGAACTTCTTCTGAAAGGTGCCCCGGCCCTGGGTGATGGAGCGCAGGTCGAGGGCGAATCGGAGCATCTCGGACTCCGGGACCGTGGCTCGCACCTTCTGATAGCCGTCGTCAGGCTCCGTCCCCAGGATCTTGCCCCGCCGGCCGTTGACGTCCGACATGATGTCCCCGAGATTCTTCTCGGGCACCGTGATGGTCGCCTCGACGACGGGCTCCAGCAGCACCGGTCCGGCGTCGAGAGACGCCTTGCGGATGGCCACCGACCCCGCGATCTGAAACGCCATGTCATTGGAGTCGACGGCGTGGTACTTGCCGTCGACCAGCGTCACCTTGACGTCGACCATCGGGTAGCCAGCGACCACTCCCTTGGCCATGGTGTCGACGATCCCCTTCTGCACCGAGGGACGGAAGTTGTGCGGGATCGAGCCCCCGAAGATCTTGTCCTCCCAAACAAAACCCTCACCGCGCGGGGTCGGGGAGACCTCGATCACGCAGATGCCGTACTGGCCGTGACCGCCCGACTGCTTGACATGACGTCCCTCGGCGCGTGCGTGGCCCCGCACCGTCTCGCGGTACGCGACGCGCGGCAGTTGCGTGGTCGCCTCCACTCCGTACTTTCGCCTCAGCTTCTCCAGCGTCACGTCGAGGTGGACGTCACCGAGCCCGGCGATGACGAGCTGCTTGGTTTCCTCCACCCGCTCCACGTGCAGGGTCGGATCCTCTTCGCTGAGGCGCGCCAATCCGCTGGAGATCTTCTCCTCGTCGCCTCGGGCCTTGGGCGTGATCGCCAGTGTGTACGCCGGCCCTGGGAACTCGATCGCCGGCGGCAGGGCGCCGTCCTTGATCCCCAGCGTATCGCCGGTGAGGGCGTGGGCCAGCTTGGTGGCGGCGCCGATGTCCCCGGTTCGCACCTCGGTCGTCGCGATGTGCTCCTTGCCGCGCGGAAAGAAGATCTGCGCGAGCCGCTCCTCGCCTCCGCGGCTGAGGTTCGCGAGGTGCTGGTCGGCTTGGATCGCGCCGGACACGACCTTGAAATAGCTGACGCGGCCGAACTGGTCGCCGCCGGTGCTGAACACCAGGGCCTTGGCCGGTTTGTCGGGTGCGGCATCCGGTGGCGGCAGGAGCTCGGCGATGGTGGACATGAGGGTCCGCACACCCAGCAGCTTCGTCGCCGAGCAGCACACCACCGGCGCCACTTTGCCGGCGAGAATCCCCTCCCGCAACCCGCGTTGGATCTCGTCCTCACTCAGCGTGCCGGCGTCCAGGTACTTCTCGAGCAGCGAGTCGTCGCTTTCAGCCGCGGCCTCGACGAGCTGGCCGCGGTACTGGTCGACGACTTTTTTCATGTCATCCGGGATCGGCACCTCGCTGCCTTTGCCGTCGGGCGTGGTCACAAAGGCCTTGAGGTGCAGGAGGTCGACGATGCCGCGGAACTCGTGCTCGGCGCCGATGGGCAGATGGAGCGGGAACGGCCGTGGCGAAAGGTGCTCCCGCATCGCCGCCACAGCGCCGTAAAAGTCCGAGTTCTCCTTGTCCAGCTTGTTGACGACGACGATCCGCGGCTTGCTCGCCCGGTTGCAGTGCTCCCAGGCGATCTCCGTGCCGACCGCGAGCTGGGAGCCCGGGCCCACGACGACGACCGCCCCCTCGGCCGCCCGCAGCCCGCTCAGGACCTGGCCGGCGAAATCGAAGAAGCCCGGAGCGTCGAGGATGTTGATCTTGTAGCCGTTGTGCTCGGCGAAGCCCACCCCGAGGTTGATCGAGATCTTGCGCTTCTGCTCTTCGGGCTCGAAATCCATGGTCGCGGTGGCCTGGTCGGGCGCGCCCAGCCGGGCGATGGCGCCGGAGGCGAACAGCATCGCCTCGGCGAGCATGGTCTTGCCGTCGTGCGAATGGCCCAAAAGGACCACGTTTCGGATCTTGTCCAGGGCGTACTCAGTCGGCATCCGGACCCCCAGCACCTACGGAGTGGCAGGCACGAACGACAAGTCTAAAAGGGCGCGGGCAGATCTGGAGATCTCCGAATCCTGCTTGCGGGACGCTCCCCGGCCACATTGGGAGCTGAGCGGCACGCGAGGTTATGAAAGGAAGTGGCTTGGGTATCATCTGATACCTATGGTCAAGAAGACGGCGTCCATCGAAGAGATCCTGGCTGCCGTCGAGTCCGCCCGCGACAAGGTCATGGCCGACGAGGTCAAGTCGCTCACCAAGCTGGGCATCCCCAAGGCGATGGCCTACCAGATGATCGCCAGCCGGTTCCACCAGAAGGTGGGGAACCAGGAGGAGGCCGAAACCGACCCGTTTGAGGGCAACGCCACCTCCTGGGAAGAAATAGGCTAGCCGGCCTCTCTTGACTGGGGCCGGGTGAACCGCGCCCGCCGGCTCGCCCGCCTGTTACGCATCCTTTCCGCCGTCATCGCCGAACCCGGTCTCAACCCCCTCGAGCTCGCTGAACGTGCCGGCGTGTCGGAACGCACGTTGCGCCGCGACCTCGTCCAGCTGCGCGGGCTCGGCTACGAGATCGCTTACACAGGAGGCTACGAGGTGCAGGAGAAGCTGAACCTGGAGGGTCGGACCGGGCATCGCTCACTCGGCGGCGTATACGAGCAGCACCTCGAGCTGCTGCGAAAGCAGCTCCCCCAGGGCCTTGCGGCGCGGGTGACCGAAGAGGTGGACTCGCTCGCGCCGGCCGCCCTCGCATCTCTGTTCGCCACCGCGATCGAGCGGTACGCCAGGGCCGCCCGATGAAGCCGGTGGTCCTGGTTCCGGGTGGAGAGGGTGACTCGGATTTCATCTATGCCTCGGGGTTCAGCGTCGAAACCGGCCTGTACATCCGCTTCGCTGACGGCGACGACGTGCTGGTCACGAGCCCGCTCGAGATCGACCGCGCTCGCGCTCAGGGCAAGGCGCGCACGACGCTTGACCTCGAGGCGGCCGGGTTCGAGGACTCAGGGCCATATGTGTCTTGGGCGCGGTTGGCGGCAAAGCTGCTGCGGGAGAGGGGATTGGAGACCGCCCGCGTCTCGCCGCGCCTGCACGCCGCCTACCTGGAGGAGCTGCGCGCCGCGGGCCTCGAGGTGGAGGTCGATCGCGAGCTGTTCCGGGCCGAGCGCCGGCAGAAATCCGCCCAAGAGGCGCGATCCATCGAATCGGCGCAGCGCGCCGCCGAGGCGGCGGTGACCGAGGTCGTGAGCCAGCTGGCGCAAGCGGACATCAAGGATGGGGTGCTGTGGTTGGAGGACCGGCCGCTGACCTCTGAGCGCCTCTACGCGCGCGCTCAGCTGCTCCTCGGCGAGAAGGGTTTCACGTGCCCGGACATGATCGTCGCCGGCTCGCCCGAATGCGCCATGCCGCACTTCCGGGGCGAGGGGCCCATCAGGGCCGGCGGCCCCGTGATCATCGACATCTTTCCCTCGAGCCGAGCCAGCCACTACCACGGCGACCTGACGCGGACCGTGGTCGTCGGCGACATCCCCGATGAGATCAGGCGCATGCACGCCGCCGTGCTCCAGGCTCTGGACGCCGGCATCGAATCGATCCGTGAAGGGGCCGCCGGCCGCGACGTCCACCACCGCGTGTGCCGGGTCCTGGTCGACCGCGGTTACGGGACCACCACCAAAGGCTACGAAGGCGCCGACGGTGGGGCCAGGATGAACCACAGCACCGGTCACGGGGTCGGGCTGGACGTGCACGAGGACCCGGCGCTGCGCGGCCCGGCTGAGAACCCGCTGCAGGAAGGCGACGTGGTCACGGTCGAGCCGGGCCTCTACCTCCTCGGTTTGGGCGGCGTGCGCATCGAGGACACGGGGATGGTGACCAGGGACGGCTTCAAGAACTTCACCGCTCTCACCCGAAGCCTCGACCCGCGCGACTACCTCCAGTAGCGGAGCGCTGTAAACCTCCGCTTTACATTGCGTATCATGCGCATGTGCCTCGAGTCGAGACTCTCGGCGAGCGCATCCGCCGCGTGCGGCAGGAACGCGGGATGAGCCTTGCGAAGGTCAGCGGCGGCGACTTCAGCCGCGCCTTTCTCAATCAGGTCGAGCTTGGCCGCAGCCAGCCCTCCACCCGCGTGCTCAGGGTCATCGCCGGGCGCCTCGGCACGGTGGTCGACTACCTGCTCGAAGGCCGCCTGCCCGGCGTCGAGCGGGAGCTGGCGCTGGAAAAGGGCCGCGTGCTGCTCGCGCGTGGTGACGGCCGCCGGGCCCTGGCCGCTCTTCGGCCGGCCATCGACTCCTCCGAGTGGCCGCTCGGCACGGATGCCCGGCTCTGCCAGGCCCAGGCCCTGTTCTCATTAGAGCGCGATCAGGAGGCCCGCGAGGTGCTGGCCGTGGAAAAGGAGCTGATCACGGCGCATCGCGACCGCCAGCGGCTCCGACGTCTGCGTTCGATCGAGCGCGGCGAACGGATCGGCGCCGGCAGCGGCATCCAGGATGCGATCAACGTGCACCTGCGACTCGGGGACAGAGCCCAGCGCGCGGCCAACAGCCATGACGCGCTGGAGCACTACCGAGCGGCTCGTGTTCTCCTCGAGGTGCTCCCCGTTACAGACCGGAGGTGAAGGTGAAGGGTGGCGGCGGGGTCACGGCCGGCGGGGTGATCTCCAGCGTGATCACCTCGTGCGCCTTGAGGACGATGTCTTTGGGGTCGCCTGTGTACGGCTGCGCGCCCTTGCCGTCGCCCAGGTCGATGTAGGTCACGAGTTTCTGCTCCGGCGTCAGGGTGAAGGTGGAGACGTGAGTCGCGTCGAGGGGCTGCTTGGTCCCGGACCAGCTGCTCCAGACGGCGAAGAAGTCGCCCAGGGTGAACGTGCGGTTGGCCGGCGACTCGATGTGGATGACGTTGGGATTGGCGCCGTGGACGTGCAGCCAGTAGAAGCAGGTGGGCTGGGCCGGGTCGCCGCCGATGCCGATGTCCGCCGGAATCGGGTGGATGTTGCCGTCCGCCATGATCTGGATGGCGGCGTGGTAATGGACCTGCGTGTGCTCCAGCTGGTCGCACGGGATGCCGGCCGCGGCCGCCGGCAGCGCCGGGCCTTTGTTGCTGGCGACGACATAGACGACCAAACCAATCGCCAACGCCAACAGGATGGCGCCGACCGCGACCGGAAGCAGCAGAATGTCGGGCCCGCTCTTCACCTTCACCGGCGATCGACGTCCACCTGGGCCCTTGCCGGTTCGCGCCGCCGCCTTGTTACGGGTTTTGCTCGCCACTCAGCCTGGTAGAATACCGGTCTGCCCTTTCTGGCCTCGGCCGGTGGCACTCGCCATCGATCTGAACGGGGCCTGAACCCATAGGAAGGAGGTCCCCGTTGCGGGATTACGAGGTTCTTTACATCGTTCGCGCCGACCTGGACGACGACAAGGTCCAGGAGGCGGTGAAGCGAGTCAACACGCTGATCGAGAGATCCGGCGGCACCGTCGAGCGCACCAACGTCTGGGGCAAGCGCAAGCTCGCGTACGAGGTCAAGCACCAGAAGGAGGGCGCTTACGTCCTCCAGGACTTCCAGTTCGCGCCCGAGCGCGTCCCCGAGCTCGAGTCGGCGCTGAAGATCAGCGAAGAGGTGCTGCGGCACCTCATCGTGCGCAAGCCGGAGAAGCCTGCCCCGGCCCCCGTTGTGCCGCCGCCGGCGGAGGTTGTGCCGGAGCCTGTCGCGGTCGGGTCTGATGCGGTGGCGGAACCGGTGGTTGGTGCGGATCGGGAGGAGTCGTAGATGTCCAATCTGAACAAGGCACTGCTTATCGGCCGGCTGACCAAGGACCCGGAGATGCGCTACACCCCGAGTGGGACCGCGGTGACCAACTTCAGCATCGCCACCAACCGCTGGTCGACCGGACCTGATGGCGAGCGGAAGGAGTTCACCGACTACCACAACATCGTCGCGTACCCGATCGGCAAGCGAAACCTGGCCGAGACGGTTGCCCAGTACACGCGCAAGGGCGCGCTGGTCTTCGTCGAGGGCCGCATCCAGACCCGTTCGTGGGAAGGTCAGGACGGCCAGAAGCGGCGGGTGACCGAGATCATCGCCAACGACGTGCAGTTTCTCGAGCCGCGTGGCTCGTCCGGAGCCGGCCAGGCCGGCGCCGCGGTTCACCATGACGACATCCCCGCCCCGGACGACGCGCCGCGTGACGTCGACCCGGACGAGATCCCTTTTTAGGAGACACGAATGGCAGTCAACCGCCCGCCGCGTGACAGCTCGAGAGCGCCCAAGCGGCAGCACCGCAAGGTCTGCAGCTTCTGCGTGGAGAAGATCAGCTACATCGACTACAAGGAGATCTCCCGCCTGCGGAGGTTCGTGAGCGACCGGGGCAAGATCCTGCCCCGCCGGGTGACCGGCACCTGCGCCCGGCATCAGCGCCCGCTGACCACCGCCCTGGAGCGCGCCCGGGCGATCGCCTTGCTTCCGTACACCACCGAGCAGCACTAGGCACGGGGCGATCCGGATGATCGCCCCGCCTATAGCGCAATGCGTCAACGGCCGGTCGGCCGATAGAATCATGGTGCTGTCTCAATCCACAGTTGGAGCGCGCCCATGACCTTCCAGACCCAGCTTCGCATTCCCGGACCGACGCCTCTCCCAGACCGTGTCGTGCGCAGCATGAGCCGCCCGATGGTCGATCACCGCGGGCCGGAATTTGCCGCGATCCTCTCGGAGATCACCGCCGGCGCGAAGCGCGTCTTCAAGACCGCCAACGACCTGCTGCTTCTGAGCTGCTCTGGGACCGGCGGGCTCGAGTCGGCGGTCGCCAACCTGGTCTCGCCGGGGGATGAGGTCGTCGCCGCCCTGTGCGGAAACTTCGGCGAGCGCTTCGCCGCCTTGGCCGCCGCCTACGGCGCCGACGTGGTGCGGCTTGAAGTCGAGTGGGGGCAACCCGTCGACCCGGACGACCTCGCCCGTGTCCTCGAAAGCCACCCGAAAGCAAAGGTCGTCCTGCTTACGCACAACGAGACCTCGACCGGTCTCACCAACCCGCTGCGCGAGCTGGCGCGGGTCGCCAACGACGCCGGCAAGATCGTCGTCGTCGACGGGGTCAGCTCCATCAGCTCGATCGCGATCGAGACCGACGAGTGGGGTATTGACGTCGCGGTCAGCGGCTCGCAGAAGGGCTGGATGGCGCCTCCCGGCATGGCCTTCGTCAGCGTCAGCGAACGGGCGTGGGCGCAGCAGGCGCAGGCGCGCTCCCCGCGGTTCTACTTCGACTGGAAGGCGGCCAAAACCTGGGCCGAGAAGGGGATGACGCCCTTCACCCCGGCGATCGGCATCGCATTCGCCCTCCAGGAAGGCCTGCGGATGTTGGAAGAGGAAGGTCTGGACGCGGTCTACGAGCGCCACGCGCGACTGGCGCGGGCGACGCAGGCCGGGCTGCAGGCTCTCGGCTTCCACCTGTTCGCGCAGGAGGGGTATCGCTCCAACACCGTGACCTCGGCCGTGCCCCCGCCAGGGCTTGACGTCGGTGCTTTGCGCAAGCTGCTGAGTGGCAAGTACGGGGTCGTGGTCGGCGGCGGCCAGGGCAAGATGTCCGGCAAGTTGATTCGTGTCGGACACCTGGGCGCGGTGGCCGAGGGCGATGTGGTCCAGGTCCTCTGGGCGATCGAGCAGGCTTTGGAGGAGCTGGACATCGCGCCCGCCGGCGGGCGCGGCGTGGCCGCCGTCACGGCTTCACTGCAGGGCCTCCCTGCCTCTGCGCACTAGCAGGGCGAGCGTGCCTCGGATCCTGGTCGCCGACCCTCTGGCGGAGGACGGCCTCAAACGCTTGCGGCAGGTGGGCGAGGTCACAGTCGTCAGCAAGCTCGCTGAGGCGGAACTGGTCGAGCGCATCCCCGAGTTCGATGCGCTGGTGGTGCGGAGCGAGACCCGCGTCACCGGGCCGATCCTCGAGGCGGGCCGGAAGCTTCGCGTCGTCGGGCGCGCCGGCGTGGGCGTGGACAACATCGACGTCGCCGCCGCCACTCGCAAGGGGATCGTCGTCGTCAATGCGCCGCGCGGCAACATCGTCGCCGCCGCGGAGCACACGATGGCGCTGATGTTCGCGCTGGCGCGTTGGGTGCCGCAGGCGGACGCCTCGTTGAAGCGCGGGGAGTGGACGCGCGCGAAATTTCTCGGCACCGAGATCCGGGGCAAGACGCTTGGAGTCATCGGGCTGGGCAATGTCGGCTCCGAAGTGGCCAAGCGTGCGCACGGCCTGGAGATGGAGGTCGTCGCCTACGACCCGATCGTCTCGGTCGAGCGCGCCGAGCTCTTCAACGTCGCGCTTGTGACTCTGAACGAGCTGCTCGAGCGAGCGGACTTCGTCACCGTGCACGTCCCGCTCGTCGATGCGAATCGCAATCTGATCGGCGCCTCCGAACTCGCGCTGATGAAGCCGACGGCACGCCTTGTCAACGCCGCTCGCGGCGGCATCGTCGATGAGGCCGCGCTCTTCGAGGCGCTCAAGTCAGGACGGATCGCCGCCGCCGCGGCGGACGTGTTCGAAAAGGAGCCGCCCGGCGAGAACGCTCTGCTCACGTTGCCCAACTTCGTCGGCACGCCCCACATCGCCGCCTCCACGGTGGAGGCGCAGGTCTCGGTCGCTTTCGACGTCGCGGAGGAGGTGGCCGCCGTGCTGGCGGGCGAACTGCCGCGGTTCGCGATCAACGCTCCGTCCCTACCGCCGGAGGAGCTCGCCTACCTGCGTCCGTTCGCCAGCCTCACGGAACGCCTGGCCGCCCTGCACGTCCAGCTATTCGGCGGCCGCGTCAGCGCGATCGAGCTCGACTTCGAAGGTGAGCTGGCCGAGCATGATGTCAACCTCCTCGTCGCCGCCGCCGTCAAGGGTGTGCTCCAGCGGTTCACTGAGGACCGCATCAACCCCGTCAACGCGCGCTTGATCGCTTCCGGCCGCGGCGTGAAGCTGGTCGAGAGGCGCAGCCCGGCGCATGGCAGCTACGCGAGCCTGGTCACGTTGCGCATGCACGACCACGAGCTGGCCGGCACGGTCCTGATGGGCGAGCCGCGTGCCGTGCGCATCGACTCATTCCGTGTCGACCTCGTTCCCGAAGGACGCTTCCTCGTCAGCCGGCACGAGGACCGTCCAGGGGTCGTCGGACAGTTCGGCACGATCCTGGGCGAGCATGACGTCAACATCGCGAGCATGCAGGTGGGTCGCGATGTGCCGCGAGGCAACGCGATGATGATCCTGGCCGTGGACGACCGCGTGGCGCCGGAGGTGCTGGCGCGGCTCCGGGAGGTGGCGGGCATGTCGGACCTTCGTTACGTCGAGCTCGGAGGCGAGTCCGATAGCTGACGTCCGCGCGCTGCCCGGGATCCGGTACCACCTGGAGCGGGCCGGCGATCTAGGCTCGCTGGTCGCGCCACCTTACGACGTCATCCCGGAGCAGGACCTGGCGGGGTACCGGGCGCTTTCGCCCTACAACGTCGTCCGGCTGACCCGGCCTGGCACCGACTACGACGGGGCGGCCCGGACTTTCGAGGAATGGCTGCGCGACGGCGTGTTGGCGGCCGATCCGCCGTCGATGTACGTGCACGAGGTGGATTTCAACGGCCGCCGCCGCCGGGACCTCGTCGCCGCGCTGCGGCTGCAGCCGTATGAGGACCGGGTCGTGCTGCCTCACGAGCGCACGCACCGAGGCCCGAAAGAAGACAGGTTGGCGCTCCTGCGGTCGACGAACGTCAGCCTGGAACCGCTGTGGTTCCTGTACGAGGGAGGCGGTACCGGGGTGGCGTCCATCCTGGAGGCGGTTGTGAGCGGGGCGCCGGCGGTCGCGTTCACGGGCCCGGAGGGGACCAGTCACCGGCTATGGGTGATCTCCGACGCCGCGATCCATGCGGCGCTCCACGCCGCCTTCGAGGAGTTGCCCGTGCTCATCGCCGACGGTCACCACCGATACGAGACCACTCTCATGCATGCGGAACAGATGGGCGGCGAGCAGGACGCGGCCTCCCGGTTCACCCTGGCGCTGCTCACCGACCTGAATGACGCCGGCCTCGAGGTCCTGCCCACCCATCGGGTCCTGAAGGCCGGGGTCGCCGTCACCGGTGGTGAGGAGGAGGCGTCGCTCGAGGAGACGCTCGAAGCGCTCCGCGGCCGGGTGGCGGCCGGCACCTACCGCGATCATCACTTCCAGGTGCTGCCGATGGAAGGGGAGATGGCCCTGGTGGAGTTACATGAGCAGGTGATCGACAACATACTGGGCAAAAAGAACCCCGAGGACTTCCTCCTGTACACGCGGGACGCGGCCGAAGCCGTGCGCTGGGTGGACGAAGGGGTGGGCGCCGCCGCCTTCTTCGTGGATGCGCCCGACCTGCGCCACGTATTGAAGCTGGCCCAGGAAGGGAAGACGCTGCCCCAGAAGAGCACCTATTTCTATCCCAAGCCGCCGTCCGGAATGGTGTTCCACCGTCTCGATCCAGACCGGCGTCTATAGTTAGGTATCCCAAGAGATGCCCACTTACGGTTACCGTTGTGACAATTGCGGCCACCAGTTCGAGATCCTGCAGAGGATCACCGCCGAGCCCCTCAAGACCTGCCCCAAGTGTCAGGGCAAGCTGGCCAAGATGCTCTACCCCGCCGGCGTGATCTTCAAGGGCAGCGGGTACTACACCACCGACTACAAGGGATCCAACGGCTGGAGCAATGGTTCGGCATCCAGCAACGGCTCGGCAGCCAGCGACGGCTCGGCCCCCAGTTCGGGAGGGGGCTCGGAGAGCAAGCCTGAGACGAAGTCCGAGTCGAAGCCGGAAGCGAAATCAGAGGCCAAGTCAGATTCCAAAACGGAGAAGACGTCCTAGATGGCAAACATCCAAGCGGTGACTGACGGCGAGTTCGAGAACGCGGTGCTGAAGGCCGACAAGCCGGTGCTGGTCGACTTCTGGGCGACCTGGTGCGGTCCGTGTCGGATGATCGCCCCCATCGTCGAGCAGATCCACGGTGAGCTTGGAGACAAGGTCAAGGTCATGAAGATGGACATCGACGAGAATCCGTCGGTGCCGATGCAGCTCGGGATCATGTCCATCCCGACGGTGATCATCTTCAAAGATGGCAAGCCCGCCGAGCGGACGGTTGGCTACCGCCCGAACATGAAGGGCGATCTAAAGGCGAAGCTCGAGGCGCTAATCTAGCCCAGCGCCCGCGGCGCTGGGGATGTTCGGAGGCTGGTGCCTCCCGCGGTCTTCAAAACCGTTTGCGGGGCGCTGCTGAGGCGTCCTGGGTGGGTTCGATTCCCATCCATCCCCGCCAGACTTTCTTGAAGCCCTCTTCCAAGGTAAGTTGAATACGGAAACCGGTCCTCGGGGCCGGTTTTTCGTCGTTTAGGGCACCTGTAAAACCAGGGTCCAGGAGGAGGCAGACCAGTGGCAGTTGCGCGAATAACTACCCCGAAACCGTTGGGTTTTTCAAAAACCGTACGCGACTTCGGAAACCTGACCCGGGAGCCGGAGGGAGTGCGTGGCCGACCGCGAAATGTGTTGCCGGCGTCAATTCCCCGGCCGCTCGCGGAGTCTCGGCTCGAACCGGCGGCGGAGCACAGCGGTGATGTTGCCCTCGAAGCTCTGGTCCGCGAGTGGCTGCTCGAGCTCAAGGTCATGGGCCGAAGTCCCCGGACCATCGACTGGTACGCGCAGAAGATGCGCTCCTACCTCGCCGCCAGCAACGCAACCAGGCTCTCCGAGCTGACCGCCTTCGAGCTCAGGCGTTTCCTCGGCGAACTCCGTGATCGGGGGCTGGCGCCGAACACGATCCACGGTTTCTTCGAGACGCTCAAGGCGCTCGTCAGCTGGGCTCAGCGCGAGCACTACTCGGTCGACGTCGCGTTGTTGCGGATGCGGGCGCCCAAGGTGCCGGAAAAGGAGATGGAGACCTACAGCTCTGAGCAGTTGAACGCCATCTTCGCCGCCACGCCGCCAGGCTGGGCCACCCTGGCGATCCAGATCCTGCTCGGCACCGGCATGCGCCTTGCAGAGCTCTGCGCTCTCACGATCGACGATGTCGAGGATGAAGGTGAGGTCACCTTCCTCAAGATCCGCAGCGGCAAGGGCGCCAAGTTCCGCCGGGTTCCCATCAGCAGCCGGCTACGCCGGGAACTTGTCCGCTACCTGAACCGTTGGCGCCCCGAGACTAACGAGCGTGCCCTACTCGTCCTCTCCGACGGTCGGCCGGTGGGCGCGCTCACCCTGTCCGAGCTCTTCCGCCGAATCCGCCACCGCGTCGGCTTCGGAGTTCGGGCACACAAGTTCCGGCACACCTACGCGACTGAGTACCTCCGCCAGGGTGGGGAGATCGAGCGTCTGCGTCGCATCCTCGGCCACACCACCTATGTGATGGTGATGCGCTATGTCCACCTGGACAAGGGCGACCTGGCCAGGGACGTGGACTTGCGATCCCCGTTCTGACCTGCACGCCAATAATCAGCGCGGCTCCGGGTCCGACAATTGGTCGAAATATCGAGTGAGGTCAACCTTGAGGCAGGCCGTGCGCCACTGCCACGACCTTCGGGGGGCAATAAATGAGCCGGGCCTGGGCTATGCTGCCGACGCCGCCTAAAAGAGTTTGCTCCTGCGTGGTGACGCAGGTGGAGATCCGCTAGTGCAACAAACTCAAGAGCGATGGACCAACGAGTCCGTAAGAAGCTTGGCCGGCTCCGAAGATCCCGTGGATGCGGTCGTCCGAAAAGCACGGGCTACGGTCGTGAAGGCGATCGACCGAGGTTGGTCTGGGCCACCCTTCGATCCTCTAAAACTCGCCCAATTGATGGGCATCGAAGTCATTGGCAAGGAAGCTGTTCGGGATGCTCGCACGGTTGCGGACGTGCAGGGCCGGTTGACGATCGAGATGAACCCTAACCGTCCGAGGGCGCGACTGCGATACTCGGTCGCTCATGAGCTGGCGCATACGCTCTTTCCCGATTGCGCGAAGCACGTCCGTAACCGAGCCGCGTACCACGAGCTGACCGCCGACGAGTGGCAGCTAGAGGCACTCTGCAACATCGGAGCGGCAGAGTTTCTCATGCCCACTGGCAGCTTCCCCGAGCTCCGCAGGGAGGATCTGTCTATTGGCCGACTGCTTGACCTAAGGCAGATCTATGGTGTGTCTGCGGAGGCTGTCCTGATTCGTGCCGTTCGATTGTCCAGCGAGCCGGTCGCCATGTTCTGTACATCGAGGATCGAATCTGGGGCACACGAGGGAAGTTACCGACTCGACTACCTGATCGCTTCGAATGCGTCGCCTGTGTTCCTGCACCGTGGGGCGTTGCTTCCGCTTGGCACTGCCGTGGCCGAGTGCACTGCAATCGGCTTCGCCGTGCAGAGAACTGAGGCTTGGGGTGAACATCGGGTCAGCCTGGAATGCGTTGGAGTGTCGCCGTATCCAGGCTCTGCGTGGCCACGAGTTGTCGGGTTGGTACGCATCGCCGATAACGCGACTCGCAGCGCACCACTGGGAATCAGTTACGTGCTTGGCGACGCTCTCAGCGCGGCCTCGGAAGAGCCGGGCATTATTGCGCACGTCGTCAACGACGCCACTCCGAACTGGGGCGGTCGAGGCTTCGCCCAGGCCATGCGGGAACGATGGCCGGTCGTCCAGAACGACTTCCGCCAATGGGTCCGCCTAAATAGGCCGTTGTTCAAGCTGGGTGAGAGCCGCCTCTGCAGAGTTTCGTCGAACTTCTGGGCCCTCAGCATGATTTGCCAGGAGGGCTACGGGCCATCCATCACGCCGAGGCTGCGGTATGGCCCATTGCAGTCATGCCTGGTGCGGCTCGCCGATCACGCGCTCGCGCACAGCGCATCCGTTCACATGCCGCGGATCGGCGCAGGCCAAGCAGGGGGTTCCTGGGGCATCATCGAAGAGTTAATCGGCCAAGAGGTATGCGCTCGCGGCGTCTTAGTAACTGTGTACGACCTGCCCCGTCCGGGTGAACCAGCGTCCCCTCCAACTCACTAGCCGGAGGCAGTAATGCCCGCGCGCGTGATTCTTCTCAGCGGACCCATCTCGGCCGGCAAAACGACGCTGGCCACCGGCCTCGCCGACCGGTACGGCGCTCATGTAGTGAAGACCAGCCAACTCGTCAGGGAGAGGTTTCCTCGGCTGAGAGAAACGCGGGGCTCGCTGCAGCGTGCAGGGGAGGAACTCGATGTTGAGACCCAGCACAAATGGGTAGCTCAGGATGTAGTTCGAATCGTTAGCAGCCTGGAGGAAGATGCGGTCGTAGCCGTCGATGCGGTGCGGACGGCAGGCCAGATAACCGCTTTCCGCGAAGCCTTTGGAGCCCGCGTCGTGCACATCTACTTGACCGCGCCGTTGGAGGTCTTGGGGAAACGATACAAAGCCAGGGGCGGACCACTTCGAGAGTTTGCCGATTACAGTCGCGCTCGGCGTGATCATACGGAGCGCGATGTGGGTACCCTCGCCGACATCGCAGACATCCTGGTGAACACAGAACGCTCCTCGCAGGACGACGTATTAGTGCGGGCGGCGGCCCAACTCGGTTACTTCGGTCGGTCTTATGCCCGGTTGGTTGACGTACTCGTGGGGGGTCAGTGGGGCAGCGAGGGTAAGGGTCACATCGCGTCCTACCTAGCGCCTGAGTATGCATACCTCGTTCGGGTCGGCGGGCCCAACGCGGGCCACAAGGTGTTCGAGAAAGAGGGCCCGTTCACTTTCCACCAGCTACCATCCGGAAGCCGCAACAGCAGCGCGAAGCTACTAATCGCGCCCGGAGCGGTGGTGAACGTGAACGATCTTCGCAAGGAGATTGTCCGATGCGAACTTGAAGTCGGTCGGCTGTCGATAGATCCGAGGGCGATGATCATCGATCCAGAAGACGCGAGGTTCGAGGAACTAACCCTCAAGAAGTGGATTGCGTCGACAGCCCAAGGGGTTGGCGCGGCAAGCGCCCGTCGGCTGATGCGAGGGGCCCTGTCGCCGGGGCTTTCGCGACCCCGGTCGTTGGGCAAAGTGGTGCTCGCCGGGGATGTCCCAGAACTCACACCCTGGGTTCGAGATACGCGGGAGATCTTGGATGATGCTTTCCAGCACCGGGAACTCGTATTTGTCGAGGGTACCCAGGGAACCGGCCTCAGTGTTTATCACGGCGAATACCCGCACGTGACGTCTCGTGACACCAGCGTTGCAGGTTGCTTATCTGAAGCGGGTATTGCCCCTACTCGTTTGCGCAAATCCATCATGGTCGTGCGGAGCTATCCGATCCGAGTCCAGAATCCCGATGAGAAGGGCTACCAGTCCGGGCCTATGGGTAAGGAGATCAGGTGGAAGGACGTGGCCGACAGATCGGAGATTCCACTCAGTGAGCTGCGGCAGCATGAGAAGACTTCGACCACACAACGCAAACGACGTGTCGCCGAGTTCAATTGGTGGCTGCTGCGGCGTTCCGCCTCGATCAATGGACCGACTGACATCGCTTTGAGCTTCGCGGACTACATTCACATAACGAACCGCCAGGCACGTCGTTTCGATCAGCTGACCCAAGCCACCATCAACTTCATCGAGGAGGTCGAGCGGGTAACCGCCGCGCCTGTATCACTTATTTCAACTCGCTTCGACTATCCCTACGTGAGCATCATCGACCGCCGCAGTTGGTGAAGAGGGGGGTAGAAGTTGCACAGTTGGTGGCGCTTCACCCATTGCTGTACCACATGGCTGCAGATGGGAGCTGGCCGAGCATTGCCCGACACGGTTTGCGTAGCACCTCCGCCCTTCTAGACCTATTCGAGGTAGGGCAAGCCTCCAGAGAAGAGCTTGAGGCTCGCCGTCGCCCTGAAACCGTGATGCTGGAACACGCCATCTACGGCCAGGCATTCGTCCGTGACCAGAAACCAATGACGGACGCCAGTGTTGAGACTGCACTCGTCGGCACGGGTCTCGCTCCTTCAGATTGGTATCGCTTCCTGAATAGGCGCGTTTTCTTTTGGCTAACGGAGGAGCGACTGGCTACGATGCTTGATGCGCGTCCTTATCGCGGTCAGGTGCATACGGTATTGGTAGTCGACACTCGGACTCTGGTGATCGACCACCTGGCGCACATCACGCTGTCATCGATGAACAGTGGGGCAACCCGCCCTTTCCCCCACCCTCGAAATTTCGACACATTTCAGGCTCTGGCGGAGTATCCGTTTGCCGCCCTAAGGCGCCGAAGACTGGCCCGAAACGTGATCGTTGAACTCGCCGTGGAGTATTCAGTCCCCAATATCACCGACTATGTTGTCGAGGTCCGCCGCATGCGAGGTGCACATGTCCTCGAGCGCATTGAGCAGCCACAAGAGTAGGCGCGGGCCTATACCGTGGTCCGTTACTGAGGAACTGGGGCGCCAGCATCGAAAGCCGACGATGCGGCGAAAATCGTCCTAGGGATCGCCCATCTGAAGGCTACGATGTACTCGGCTGGCGGCTCCCTCTAATGCCACATCCGCTGTCGGCTCCTAGGGGTTGCCTTGACTAAGAATGAGTTTCTGGACGCGCTCAGCGCCGCCATCGAGCAGCAGCCCTGGCACTGGTACCGGTTCCACGCCGATTCGTGGCGTGCTGGCCGCATTGAGCCTCTATTCGATGCTCTGGCCACCGTCGCGGCAAGTGCCGACGCCAAGTTGCCCGGATTCTCGCGGCGGCTCATACAGTCCCTGTCTGCGGTGAGCGGTCGCAAGAAGGACACCCGTGACTTCGAGCAGCTGATGCAGGCGATCGCGGAGGCGACCGTCGTGTCACACGTTGTGTTGTTCGACGGGTGGCCGGCCGGAACGACATTTGAACTCGAGCCGACCGCCGCGGGGTCCAAGAAAAACCCAGAAATCATCATTCGCGGCCCCGCCGGGAACATTGGAATCGAAGTTAAGGCGCCCGGACTGACCGAGCACCGAATGCACAGGGAATCCAGGCCTGTGCAGGCTACCTATCGCGGATCCCTGCCGTTACGTCCCGACGTAACGCCACCACGCGACAATCCTGTCAAGGACTTTCTCGTCAGCGCTAATGCAAAGTTCGCGTCATTCAAGGCTGCCGATGCGAACTTCGTCGGCATCCTCGTGATCATGTGGGATGACCACATTTACGAACCGATCACGGCGTTGGTGCACCCTTTATCCGGCCTATTGACCGAGAACTCGTTCCTTCGTGACGAAAATGACTCGGCGGTGAAATTCCCGAACATCACCGCCGTCGTACTCATTCGTCACCTCCACCAAATTGCACAGGCGGCTGCTGGGAGGCCGCAACTAGATGGCTGCCAGCATGCCCTCGACTATGGGAAGCCTGGCTTTCCCTTCAAGGTCGCGGTCCCCGACGGTGTCGTCGCCACTCTCCCCAATCCGCTGGTTAATTGCTTGCAGCTGCTGGAGCGCGACCCGATGATGGGCGCAGAGTACGAACCGCAGGACATTGTCTGGTGGCTTGGAGGGACCTGAGGCCGATTAGGCCACGCTTCCGATTGAGGCCAGTCGCCTGCGGGGCCCTGGAGGTCACTCGCTAGCACCATCAAGTGGATCTTCTGTAGCGTGCCGGTCCCTAAACTGCATCGCCCTTCATTCCATACCACGTGCATTCGCGGCAGCGGCCAGGTGCTAGGCGAACTGCCCGCAACTCTCCGCGGACTGGGTCGTAGTGCCATTCTCGCGACCCAGGAGCTTCTCCTGAAAAGCCGGTGACGAGCTTGAAGACCTCTGTCACTGCCGCGCTCGCCAAGATGCCGTTGAAGGAGACCACCTGCGGGCGACCTTCGTGGAGTCCGTAGCGACCTTTACGCGCAGCGTCCATCTCTTCGCCGAGCAGTGCCTCCGAGACATGGCCGGCACAGCGCAGGCACTGGCTACCTGGCATGACCAGGCTCAGGTGCCCGTCGACCCGGAAGGGCTCAGGCGTGATGGTGGTGCCGACATCGATCAGTGGGATCGCGTATCGAAGAGCAAAGCGATTGAGCTCGTTGCGAGGTTGAACGCCATCAACACATGCCACCAGGACATTAACGTCGCGGAGATCGTGTAGCAGGGCCTTGGTCGGAAACGCCTCTGCGACAGCAAGGACCTCAGTCTCTTGCGAGATGCGCTCGACCATCGCCTTCGCACTCTGGAC
The DNA here is from genome assembly GCA_004299235.1 of bacterium. Taxonomy (NCBI): domain Bacteria; species bacterium. Next base: position 2,650 of record SCQL01000015.1, on the reverse strand, counting down.
CTTGAGCTGACCAACGGTCTCCGGCGATGCCCCATGCGTCCGACTCAGATTGACGTCCTCCAGTGCGTCAGGGTCGACGAAAACAAGCCGACCAATACCGGCGTGCGCGAGCATCTCAGCCACTTGAGAGCCGGCCCCTCCGACCCCCACGATCCCAACAGTGGAGCGGCGCAGTTTGGCGATGCCCAGCTCCCCTAAGGCCGCTGCCTGGCGTTGATCTCGAGCGTGAACAGGCTCACAGGTCGTGACTTCGCTAGTCCAAGTCCGTAGCGGGTTGGTCGCCAGCGTGACCCTATCGAGGGCGCGCCGTTCGTTATCCAACTGTGCCCAACCTGTTGCGTGCGTCGTGTTCACGACCACATAGGCATGGGGAACGTCCGGCAGCAGCATGCCCAGGTGGGGCAGGATCTCATCAACGGTGGACGCATCGGTCTCAGAAAGACCGGGTACGTGGTCCCGACCGCCGTGGGCATGCAACAGGAGAATCCCCCGTCCGGAGCGCCGGGCCTCGTCATGCAGTTCCGACGTGAGCTCACCAGTCCAATGAAGGCCTCGCGCATCGCGCCTGACTTCATTGTCTCGGGCCAACCGACACTCCTGCGCAAGCATCAACCAGTTGCCCATCTGTGAGACGTTGCACAATCCGATTAGCAACTCCTCGCGGTTGCTCGCGAGAACGGCGTTCAGAGCCGCCTCGAGCTGCTCGGCCCCACGCACCTCGGCCATCAGCGATCCCATTGCGACAACACCGCCAGAGCGAGGGCCTCGGCGGTATCGGACGCCGGATCCCACGGACAGTTGAATGACCAGGTCCCGAACACATCTGTCCCCATTACCGTCGTTGACCAATTGTCCGGCACTCCACCGGATCGGGTGCGAAGGTCGCCGTCGACGTAGTGCTGGGGTCTGCCCTGTACCTCTGTCGGCAGCATGAAGGCAACCCGCGACCTGCGGCCCGTGCCTTGCACAGGCTGGGCTTCCAGCACAGCCAGGATCTGGCCGTTGGGCTGTGCCCTTCGCTCGACGGCTCCGAGTTGCTCGATTCCGGAGATGAACTGATCGGCTGTCACGAATCCGACCCTCCCGGGTGAGCCAGGAACTTCTGCCCCGAGTGGATCTCGACGACCTTGTCATCCGCGACGCGGACGTTGCCGTCTTCGCTCTCAAGATCCAGGACGTATGTGACCTTGATCTTGACGCCCGCGGCGATCGCATCCTCCTTGATCTGCAGTCCTGTCCTCTGCTCGTGAATCTCCCGGAACTTGACCCGATTAACTTCAATTTCGAAATGACCGACCTCGGTCTTCGTCTCTTCCAACATGTACTCTCCTTAGGTTCCGTTTGGGAATTTGGAGCGGGCTTCACGACCCCTCCACTACGTATTCGATGGTCCGTAACAACCGCAGCGCGCATGTCAGAGCCAACGCCGACCGCCTTCTCAAGGCGGCGTTGCTCACTGATCCTCCTGTACCCATCGAGAAGCTCGTGGGTGATCAGGGGTTGGCAATCACCGAGGGAAAGATCCCCAAGGGCTGGGGTTACTTCGACGCCGGTGCTTGGGCCATTCGCCTCAGCTCGGAACTGTTCATCGAGACCCCCCGGAACCAGAATCGCCGGCGGTTCACGCTGGCTCATGAGTTGGGCCACTGCGTCCTCGATCATGGAGAGCAGTCCTGTTGGAACCTTGCGACGCTTCCAGAACCCATGGAGCTTGACGAGCTCGACGACCTTCCCGACTTCGAGCAGGAGGCCCATCACTTCGCTCGTGAGATCCTCTTGCCGCGGTCATGGTTCCTTCGAGATTGGAAACGAAATCCAGATCCGGCTCGCTGGGAACGGGTTTACGAAGTGAGTCGAGAGACCTTGTTCATCGTCCTGGGGGAACGTCGTCTACTGATGGCCGGTCGTAAGCGACGATGAACTCGCGGCGCCACTGGTCGAATTCTGCCCTGGACTTATCCTCGGAATCGGCCGCCAGGGTATTTAGCAGGTCGGACCGTTCGTCGTCATGCACATCGAGACGCCCGTAGACACCACGGCGTGCGCCGAGGGACGACACGCTTGCCCAGCGAAGCAGCGTGCCGACATCAATCGCCAGCGTCCTGCAGAAGCTCGCAAACGTCTTGGCCGGTAGCCGCCACACAGGCATCTTTCCTGCCTCGAACTGTCGATACGCGGGGACGGCCACGCCGGTTTCATGAGCGGCAGCAGCTTCGTCCAAGGATGCGCCCAGCCTCACCTGCTGAACCCACGCACCAATGTTGGGTGCGCCGGTCGATTCGCGCAGCGCGCTGTCGATTCGTTTTCGGACTCCCTCATTGAACCGAGCGATATCGGCCGGTGTCCTCTCAGGGAGGGCCACGCTCGACTGAGCGAACTCAATCGCCGCCAGTGAAGGCGGTTCACCCGACAGTTCATACGCGTGGCTCAGGCGCGCGCCGAGTTCGTCCAACTCGTCGAGCTCGGCTTCCTCGATCACCATGTCATCAACCTCCTCGTTTTTCCGAATGTCATCCAAGCTGCGATCCAGCGGATTGCTCATCTCTTCACTGACGCTTGGTATGACATTCGGAAAAACGAGGAGGTTGATGACATGGTGATCGAGGAAGCCGAGCTCGACGAGTTGGACGAACTCGGCGCGCGCCTGAGC
>SCQL01000014.1 GCA_004299235.1 bacterium | reverse complement strand
TCGGGCGTCAAGCAAAGAAGGCTGTAAATCCCAAGAAACCTCTGCCCGCGGCGGCAGCGAGCTCGCGCCCCTCACCCTGACCCTCTCCCCGCAGGGGAGAGGGGCGATTTTTCCCCACCGACATCGCTTGTGGGCCTCCGAGCGACACCGGCACGCCCTCTTCCCAGTCCTTCAGCCGCCGAGTGTCTCGCCTACTCGGGGACAGGACGATCTAGGCCCTCTTCCCGGCTGCCGCCTGACCCCAACTCCATGTTGCCGGCGCGCGAGCGGACGGCAGGCGAGCAGGTTTTAATTACCGGGTGGAAAATCTCCTCGTCACGATCGTGGTCGGCCTGGTCGCGGGGTTCCTGGCCAGCAGGGTGGTGACCGGCAAGGGCAAGGGCTGGCTGATGGACATCGTGATCGGGGTCCTGGGCGCTTTCATCGGTCGCTGGCTCGCGGGTCTGCTTCAAATCTCGATCGGCTATGGCATCTTCGGCCAGATCCTGATCGCGTTTGCGGGCGCCGTCATCCTGCTTTTGGTGTGGGGCGCGCTGACGGGTCGAACCCGCCGCAAAGCCTGACTCTTAAAAGACCTGCGATTGCGATGCCGCCGACTGGCCGGTGCCTCGCCGTCCCCGCCCGTGCCGCCACCACCGGCCGATCATGACCCGCCGGTCGCCGCTCGACCTGCCGCCGCCGCCGGGATTGAAGCGCTTGGTCACGCCCCCGAGCCTGGCGCCCCAGGTCACATATTTGTGGAAGCGCTCCTCGGCTTCCTGGGCGATGCCGATGCGCTCGCCGCGCGTCTCTTCGCGGAAGCGGGCGATCCGGCCGGCGGCCGCGCCCTCCTTCTCCTCCGGCGTCGAGCCGGCGCTGAGCTCGGCCAGCGTCCCGAGGACCACGATCTGGTCGTCCTCGATCGTGACCTCCACCCCCGTGAACCAGCCGTCCGGGAGCCTTCCGGCAAACCAACCCTTGATCGATCCGAACTCTTTCTCATCCATAATTACAACATTACGCTGCAACAAATTCGGCGTCAACCCGGCTTCCGTAAGCTCCCATTGAGATGGGGATGATGCCGCCCGGCGGCGGGCCGCCGATGATCCACTGGTGGCACAGGCGCCGGAAGAAACCCGACACCGGGCCGGCCATCAGCGGCCTCACCGGCGATCCGACGCTCGAGCCGCCGCCGCTGCCGGAAGGTCCCAAGGACCTCCGGGGCCGCTGGGAGAGCTTGAAGCAGTCGGTCACGGGCACCACGGCGGCGCTGCCGAGAGTGCTCCGGCTGGTCTGGGACGCGAGCCCGGCGGTCACCCTCGCGCTGTTCGTCACGACCGCAATTGCGGGTGTCATCCCCGCTGCCGCCGCCTACACGGCCAAGCTCCTGATCAATGCCGTGGTGCAGGGGATCAAGGTCCACGACTTCCACCTCGCGGACCAGGTGTCGCTGGCGTCGATCGGGGCGCCGGCCTCGGTTGGCCCGTGGCACACGCCTGCCTTCACCTCGGTCGGCATGATCGTCTTTCTCGCTCTGGTCCAGCTGGCGCTCTTCGCGCTCACCGCCCTCCTCAGCACCACCCGCAACATCGCGCAGCAGCTGCTGCAGAACTCGGTGGCGATGCGGATCCAACTGATGGTGATGGAGAAGGCCGCGACGCTCGACCTGCAGTTCTACGAAGACCCGGCGTCCTACGACGTGCTGCGCCGCGCACAGACCGACTCCATCAACCGCCCCGTGATGATGATCTCCACCGCGTTCGGCCTGGTCCAGACGCTGCTGACCTTCGTGACCATGATCGCGCTCCTCCTGGGCGTCAGCCCCCTGCTCGCCCTGCTGGCGCTGGTCTCCCCGATTCCGGCTTTCATCGCCGACACGAAGTACGGCTGGCGGGGCTACAACATCGCGCGTTGGGGCTCGCGCCTCCTGAGGCGCATGAACTACCTCGTGAGCCTGGTGACGACCGACGCCTTTGCCAAAGAGGTGAAGCTCTTCGGCCTCGGCGGCTACTTCATCGAGCGCTACCGCCTTATCGCCGACGCGTTTTACGGCAGCCAGCGCTCGCAGGTCGTGAGGCGCTACACGACCGGGTTTGCCTGGGGCAACCTGAGCACGATCGCCACGTCGCTGACCTATCTGTACGTCGCGCTGCAGGCGATCGCGGGCCGGCTGACCCTGGGCGACCTGACCCTGTACACGGCGGCGGCGCAGTCGGTGCAGGGCTCAATCCAGGGCATCCTCAGCGGGTTCTCGGGCATGTACGAGCACAACCTCTATCTCAACAACCTGTTCGAGCTGATGGCGACGGAGCCCTCGATGCCCGTTCCGGCTGTCACTGTCAAGTTGCCCGATCCGCTGCGCGGCGAGATCACGTTCGAGAACGTGACGTTTGCGTATCCGGGCGCCGAGAAGAACGCGCTCACCGGCCTCAGCTTCACGGTCAATGCGGGGGAGACGCTCGCCGTCGTGGGCCGCAACGGCGCGGGCAAGACGACGCTGTTCAAGCTCATCTGCCGCCTCTACGACCCGGCGGACGGACGGATCCTCATCGACGGCGTCGACATCCGCGATTTCGACCCTGCCGGCCTGCGCACGCAGGTCGGCGCCATGTTCCAGGACTACGTCGACTACCAGGCGACGGCGGCGGAGAACATCGGCCTTGGCAGCGTGGGCGACATCGCGGACCGCGAGGCCATCATGGCCGCGAGCCGGCAGGCGGGAGCGGACGAGCTCATCTCAAGGCTGCCCGAGGGCTACGACACGGCGTTGGGCAAGTGGTTCGATGCCGGCGTCAACCTGTCGGGCGGGGAGTGGCAGAAGGTCGCGCTGGCGCGCGCGTTCATGCGCGACGCCAAGATCCTGCTGCTCGACGAGCCCACCTCCGCCCTCGACGCGCAGGCTGAGTACGACCTGTTCGAACGCCTGCACTCGCTGACCAAGGGCCGCACGGCCGTCTACATCTCGCACCGGTTCTCGACCGTCCGGCGTGCCGACCGGATCATCTTTCTCGAGCACGGCCGGCTGGTGGAAGACGGCACGCACGAGGAGCTGATGCGGCTCGACGGCCGCTACGCGCGCCTGTTCCGGATGCAAGCGTCGGCGTACACGGGTGAAGACATACTTCCGGAGGAGGCGCTCACCTATCCGCTTGTGGAGAGGTCCGGCGAAGCCGGGGTGGGAACGCCCACTCACCCGTAAACAGCGCAAAGCACTATCTTTCCCCGCCATGCGTCCCCGGGCTCCGGCCCTCGCCGGAGCGATGCTCGGCGCCGCCACCGCCGCCCTCTACCTGATCGGCGCCGGCCGCTCGTACGGTTACGACGCCGCCGCCACCTTCGCCAACTTTGTCGCCACCCCGTCTTTGTGGGATGCCTTCGCCGTCCACTCGGTGCTGCCCACCGTCCCGCTGAAGACGGTCGCATCCAACGACCACGTACTCCTCTCGTTCTTGAGCCATGTCATCTACTCGGTGACGGGCTCGCGCAGCGAGGTCGTGTACCGCCTCCTGCCGGCGTTCGCCGGCGGGGGCATGGTGGGGGTGACCACGACCGTGCTGGCAAAGCAGTTCGGGCTGGTGGCGGGAGCATGCGCCGGCCTGTTCATCGCCACCGACCCGCTGTTCGTCGACAACAGCCGCGACCTACGCGGCTACAGCATCGCGGCGCTCTGCGCGCTGGTGGCCACGATCGTGCTGGCGGCCAACTGGACTCGCTGGCGCCTGGCCGTCTACGCCCTGCTGATGGGCCTGGCCATCGCGGCGCACGTGTTCACGGCGGTGGTCCTGCTCCTGCACATCGCGTGGATCGCGACGCGCCGGTCGAAGCAGCAGCTGATCCGGCTGGCGCCGGCGTGGGTCGCCGGCGGTCTCCTCGGCGCCGCCGCCAACGCCAACATCGAGTTCATGGAATTCGTGCAGCACGGCTTTCCGGCCAGCGTCTTCTATCCCACCTTCCCGCGCGATCTCGTCTTCTTCCTGGTCGGCGCTCCCGTGCTGCTGACGCTGGGCCTGTGGCTGTCCGCCGCCGGCTTGGGACTCTGGACGGTTCGCGGCGAGCCGTGGCTGTGGGCGTCGATCGGAGTGCTGACTGCGGTCGTCGCCATCCTGTGGCTCGGCCTTCAGCCCGCATACCTGTACCCGCGGTTTTTCGTCTTTCTCATCCCGGCTTGCGCCTACCTGATGGCGGCCGCCATCGCCCGCTGGAAGGTGCTGGCGCCCGTCGTCGCGCTCGGCGCCATCACCGCCGCGGTCAGCCAGGTGCCCGGCTACACAGAGGATCCGCTGGCGCTTCCTCAGGCGGCGGCGGCAGTCGAGCGGATCCATTCCGGCGGGGGCACCGCCTGCGTCATCCACGTCGACGAGCAGGTGCTGGCGGCGTACACGACCGAATTCACGATCGTGTCGAGCGCCGATCAGCTCCAGGACTGCACCGCCGTCGTCGTCGTGAGCTGGAACGTCGACCTGCGCCTCCGGGACCTGGCCGCCCAGGAGTTCCCGCGCGCGACCGTCCTACGGGCTCACTACCCGGCTGTCGTGCTGGAGAGGTGAGCTCGGACCGCTACGGGCGCGGAAAGTTCAGCTCGAGGACGCGGACGGCTCGCCCGCGCATGTGGTCGCAACGCCAGCAGAAGACCACGGCGTCGATACCCCACGGCAGCACCCCTGGCAGCAGCACCTCACGTTCACGGCGATGGAAAAACCAACAAACGAGGTGGTGGATCAAGTCGGAAGAAGCTAGCACGCGGACTCCGACAAAGCAAAGGAACCTCGGTTAAGACTTCTCGACCTGATCGATCCGGGCCGCCAGGATGAAGTCGTTGTCCGTCAGCCCGCCGGCGGCGTGGGTCCAAAGCTGAACGGTCACCGACCCCCAGCTGATCAGCAGGTCGGGGTGGTGGGCCTCCGCCTCGGCGATGGTGGCGATGCGGTTGACGAGCTCGACCCCGGGCATGAACCCTTTGAACTTGTAGGTCTTGGCGAGGCGGAGGTGGTCGCCCGCCTGCTCGACCGCCCAACCCGAAACCTGGGCCAGGAGCGCGTCGATTTCGGCGCGAGGGAGCGGGGGAGTGCCGGGCTTGCAAACGACGCAGCGGCGCTGAGCCAGTGGGGTCTTCATCTCAACATCAAATCGTAAGTCCAATGACCTTCCGGCTTGGGGAGCCGGGCGGGGAGAATGGGGCTTCCATCCCGCCGGTCGAGGAGCGGTGGGTAAAATGATCACTCCCATGGGCGGCTAGCTCAGTGGGAGAGCGCTTGCCTCACACGCAAGAGGTCGTTGGTTCAAACCCAACGCCGCCCACCAGCACATGGCCCCGTCGTCTAGTGGACTAGGACGCAGCCCTCTCAAGGCTGAGATCGCGGGTTCGAATCCCGCCGGGGCTACCAGTGTCCTGTCTCAAGACATCGAGGACACCTGTTGCAGGACATTGTGCACAGGCCAGCGGCCTGCAAGACCGTAGTAGCTTCGGTTTGGCTCGAGGGTGAGGGCTCTGAGAAGCTGACCGTC
>SCQL01000013.1 GCA_004299235.1 bacterium | reverse complement strand
AACTGGAAACAGGCCCTCGCCCAGCTCGCAATCGCCTACCCCGACCGCCTCAACCCCCACCTGTAACCCAAGAAATCGAACAAGGAGACCGATTCCTTACACAGAAAAGTTGACACGCTCATCTGGGGCCAGCGTTCTCCCGCGCGAGCCAGGAGCCGTTGCCGCAACGAGGTCTGGGTCGAGTCGGGGATCTTGGCCATCCTCGTCATCTTGTCATCGCCTCACCGGGGCCGTCTTGCCGTGTGCTCGGCGCGGCGGCTGGCGCCCGGATGCTGAGTACGCCAGAAATGGACATGCCCTTGGTTCCTGCTGACGTCGTGGTCCTCACAGCCGATGAGCGAGACCTCCTGACCCGACGCGCGAACGCGGCATCGAGTCCACATCGCGATGTGGTCCGGGCCCGGATCGTGCTCGCTGCTGCCGATGGCGTCGCGAACGCTCAGATCGCTCGCGACCTGCGGATCTGTGAGGACACGGTGCGTCGCTGGCGGCACCGGTTCTGTGGCCGCACACGGCAGCGGCTTGACGGCCTCAAGGACCGGCCACGGTCGGGACGCCCGCCCTCCTTCACTGCTGTCGAGGTCGCTGAAGTCAAAGCGCTGGCCTGCACCAGGCCAGCCGACCACGGCCTGCCGCTGACCAGGTGGTCGGTGTCCGAGCTCGCTGCGCACGCCACCGCCACGGGGCTGGTCCGACCGGTGTCGGTCTCCACGATCGCCCGCTGGCTGGCCGCGGACGCGATCAAGCCATGGCAGCACCGGTCCTGGATCTTCCCCCGCGATCCCGACTTCGCGACCAAGGCCGGCCGGGTCCTCGACCTCTACGAACGCACCTGGCAGGGCCGGCCACTGGGTCCGGATGAGTATGTGATCAGCGCTGATGAGAAGTCACAACTCCAGGCCTTGCGGCGCCGGCACCCCGAAACTCCCGCGGCACCAGGACAGCCACGACGGGTCGAGTTCGAGTACCGCCGTGGCGGCACTCTGGCCTACTTCGCCGCCTACGACGTCCATCATCCCCGCGTCATCGGCCGTACCGCTGCCAAGACCGGCATCGAACCCTTCACCGAGCTCGTCGAGCAGGTCATGACCCAGGAGCCCTACGCCTCGGCGAAGCGAGTGTTCTGGGTCGTGGACAACGGCTCCTCCCACGCAGGCCAGGCCTCGGTCGACCGCATGCGCGTGGCCTGGCCCAACGCCGAACTCGTGCACCTGCCCGTGCACGCCTCCTGGCTCAACCAGGTCGAGATCTACTTCTCGATCCTGCAACGCAAAGCGATCGCCACCGGCGACTTCGCCGACCTCGACGACCTCGCGCAACGAATCCTCGCCTTCCAGGACCGCTACAACCAGGCGGCCGAACCGTTCGGCTGGAAGTACACCCGCCACCACCTCAACCGCTACCTCGATCGCCTCAACAACGACGGCAGCCTCCGCACCGCGGCCTGACCCCCGACGAACTAACGGCGATGCCCACTAGTGCCGGTGCGGACCGGGCCTGATCCTCGTCACCGGGGCAGTCGATCAGTACCGGTACTGGTCGGGCTTGTACGGTCCGGCGGCGTCGACGCCGAGGTAGGCGGCCTGGTCGTCGGTGAGCCGGGTGAGCTTCACACCGAGCGCGTCGAGGTGCAGGCGGGCGACCTCCTCGTCGAGGTGCTTGGGGAGCACGTAGACGCCGACCGGGTACTCCTCGGTCTTGGTGAAGATCTCGATCTGGGCGAGCACCTGGTTGGTGAAGGAGTTCGACATCACGAACGACGG
>SCQL01000012.1 GCA_004299235.1 bacterium | reverse complement strand
GGTGACCGCGGCGATCACCAACATCCCCGCTGGGGCCTGGCAGACGATCAAGTACCCGAACGCGGTCTGGGAAGCTGGCGAGCAGCCCGGCGAAGGTCACTGGGTCAGCGATGCCGAGGTAGCCGAGGTCAACTTCGTCGCGTTCACGGGGCGCCGCAAGGCCGAGCAGGTGTCCTGCCGGCTGATCGTGCGCCGAGTTCGCCGGCTACAGCCCCTGACCAACGACAGCACCGAGCCCAAGAGCGTGCAGGGCGAGCTGTTCGCCGCCTACCGCCACCACGCCTTCATCACCAACAGCACGCTGTCGATGGTCGAGGCCGATCAACGTCATCGTGACCACGCCCTGGTGTCCGCGTACTACCTCATGTGTCGCTCCGCGTACGACCTGACGTGTAGGTCGGTCTCGGCGAGTTGAGTCCCTCCTCGCCCTGAGCTGGGTCACCCTTCGGTTCGTCCACCGCCAAGTAGACGAGCCCGAAGGGTGACCTGCTCATGATCCTTGATTCGGAGTCCTGGATGAACATCCGCCGTTTCCGCGCCCTGCATGCCGCAGGCGCTACCTATGCCGAGATCGCCCGCGACTGCGGCGTCGACTGGCGCACCGTCCGTAAGTACCTGGCCGAGGACGCGCCCTCGGTCCCTCCTGTCGCGCCGGCCCGGGCGGGCACTCAGCCCAAGGTGATCACCCCGTTCGTGGGCGTGATTGAGGCGTGGCTGCGCAACGACATCACGTTGAAGGGCAGCGTGGTCCATGAGCGCCTCGTCGCCGAGCACGGGTTCACCGGCCACTATCAGCGGGTCAAGATGTTCTTGGCCGAGGCCCGGCCCCGGATCGCCGCCGAGCTCGCCGAGGCTGATGAGAACCCGTTGACCGGGTTGCACCGCCGGTTCGAGGTCGTCCCCGGCGCCCAAGCGCAGGTCGACTGGGGCGACGAGGGAGACCTGCTGGCCCACGTCGGGATCAGCAACGTCTACTCGTTCCACATGACGCTGAGCTACTCACGCGACCCGTTCACCTGCTTCACCACCAGCATGGACCTGGCCACCTTCTGGGACTGCCACCGCCGCGCGTTCGCGCACTTCGGTGGGGTCCCTGGCGGCGTCGTCTATGACCGCACCAAGACCGTGATCAGGCGGCATGTCGCACCCGGGGTCGCGGTCCCACTGCACCCTGAGGCGGCAGCGTTCGCCGAGCACTACGGGTTCACCATCGACGTGCTGGCCGCCTACCGACCCACCGGCAAGGGCCGTGTTGAGCGACAGGTGAACATCGTCCGGGACCACGTGGTCGCCGGCCGCTGCTTCGACTCGATCGCCGAGCTGGACGGCGCGTTCGAGGCATGGCTGCCGATCCGCCGTGCCCAGGTCCACCGCACCCACGGCCAGGTGATCGCCGTGCGCGCCGAGACCGATCGTGCCGCGCTGGGCCCGCTGCCCGATCAGCCGTATCTGGTCACCGACAAGCACCTGCGTCGAGTCGGTAAGGACTGCCTGGTCTCGTTCGAGGCCAGCTTCTAC
>SCQL01000011.1 GCA_004299235.1 bacterium | reverse complement strand
GTTTCCTAACGGTGGTCGCTGACCCCAGAGCGACAGATCGAATCGAGGGCACGAAGCCTGTATTCATTCGGGTCAACCCTGTGGCAGCAACCACCGACCAGGATCTTCGCAGTATTCATTGGGCACGATCCGCATCGGCGCCCCGTCCCGCATCTCCTCGATGGCGTGAGCCGCGATCGACGGCAGGACGCCCAGGATGGTCATCGCCAGCCCTTCCTCCGGCGTCAGGTCCATCTCGAGGAACGCGGCTCCCATCAGCCCGTCCACGTTCATGACCAGCCGCTTGCCGAATCCGGCCGCCAGGCGTTCGCCGACCCGTTCCATCAGGCGCACGTATCCACCATCGAAATTGCACTCCCTGGCCACGGCCAGGAGCGCGGCGGTCCGCGGATCGCCCGAACGGTGGAGCGGATGGCCGAACCCGGGAATCGTCTCTTTGCGGCCGAGACGCTCGCCGATCGCGGCGTCGATCGCCGCGTCATCGACTCCGGCCGCCAGTTCCGTGGAGGGCGCGATCTCGCGCAGCATCTCGGCGACCCGCTGCGGCATGGCGGTGTGCAGGCCGATGCCGAGGATCCCGGCGGCGATGCCGGCCGGCAGGAAGCCTGAGCCCGAGACCGCGTAGCGTGCGGCGACGGCGCAGGTGCTGACAAACCCATGGTCGGCGGCCGCGCACATCATGGCCTCGAACATGCGACGGTGCGGCGCGGTCGGCCGCTCCCCGTGGAGCACGAGGTACGCGACGTCGACCCAGTCCGCGCCATGGATGAGCTCCGTCAGGTCGTAGCCGCGGACATTGATCTTTCCCGGTTCGACCCGGCTGATGGCGGTCCGGAAGTACGGTCGCTTAGCTTCTGTCACCTGGTGCCTCCCTCCTGGTCGCCGGCGCCGGCCAGGGTCGTGGCGGCCGGTCCGGCGCCGGTGCCCTCACGCGGTCGAAGCTGCGTCCACTTGCCGGCGAGGACCTGGACCTGGCTCTGGTTGTAGGCGTTGAACTCGTACACGGCGACCTCCTTGTCGCCTGAGGAGGTGACCCGCGAGGAGATCTCCTCCAGCTCGACGTGAATCGTGTCCCCCGGCCGGACCGCCGACGTCAGGCGGTACTCCATGCCCAGCATCCCGAGGTGTCCGGAGAAGACCCCGGAACGGACGACCAGCCCCCCGCAGATGGCGAGGGTGGCGATGCCGTGGAGAATCCGGGTCCCGTACGGGGTGGTCCTGGCGTACTCCTCGTCGACGTGCAGCGGCATGAAGTCTCCCGAGAAGCCCGCGAACTGGACGATGTCGGCCTCAGTCACCGTTCGTCCGTCGGTGATCACACGCTGGCTGCTCATACGGTCTTGCCTCCTGTCGAATCAGCACCACCAATGACTTTCGAAAATGCGGCCCTCAGGGCGCCCGCCGACTCACCGATCGCTTCACGCGCTCGCCCGATCACCGCCGGCATTCTCAAAAAACCGTGGATCTGGCCTTCGTAACACCTGGTGCTGACAGGCACGCCGGCCGACTCCAGACGGCGGGCATACGCCAGGCCTTCGTCGCGCAGAGGGTCGTACTCGCAGACGATGACCAGAGCCGGCGCGACGCCTGACACATCGACCGCCCGCAGAGGCGAGGCGTCCGGGTTCGCGGCATCCGACTCGGACGCCAGGTACTGGCGCCAGTACCAGCGCATGGTCGAGCGATTGAGGTTGTAGCCCTCCGCGTTCTCACGGTATGAAAGGGTCTCGAAGTTGCAGTCGACAACCGGATAGACGAGGAGCTGCAGCGCCAGTTCGAGGCCGTGGTCACGAGCCCGCAGAGCGACCACGGCGGCCAGGTTGCCGCCCGAGCTGTCGCCGCCGACGGCGAGCCGGGCCGGGTCGCCTCCGACATCGTCGGCGTGGCGTGCCAGCCACTGCACCGCCGCCCAGGCATCCTCGACCGCGGCCGGAAACTTGTGCTCGGGGGCCAGCCGGTAGGCGACCGAAACCACCAGGCAGTCGCCCTTTTTCGCGAGCGCGCGGCACAGGCCTTCATGCGTTTCCAGGCTGCCGACGACCCAACCCCCGCTGTGGAAGTAAATGAGGATGGGCAGGTCTCGGCGCATCGAGGGCCGGTAGAGCCGGACGGGGATCGGACCACCCGGGCCCGGAATCGTGGCGTCCTCGATCGCCGCCAGCTCGTCCATTGGCCCGAACAGGGCCGCGGCCGTGGAGTCGGGGCCCCGGCGTGCCTCCTCCAGCGGAAGCTCTTCGGGCGGCCGCGCCCCGGCCGTCGCCGCGCGCTGCAGGAAAGCTTGGACCTCGGGATCTAGTGGCATGGAGCTACGCCCGCGCTCAATCGGAATCACCGGCCGCAGCGCCACGTCCGTCCGTCTGGAGGACGCCGCCGGCGATCAGCTGCTGGACCTCGCGCGAGTCCAGGCCCAGCCAGTCCCGCAGGACGTGGGCATTGTCCTCACCGCGATGGGAGACACGACCGCGCACGCCGCTGTCGGCGTCCGAGAATCGATAGGGCGTCTGGACGATGCGCCGCACCCCGCCGTTGCGATCGTCGACCTCCGCCCAGGCTCGCCGCGCTCGAGCCCACCTGGAGTTGAAGACCTCCATCGGCTCGCAGACGTCCGCCCAGGCGACTCCCGCCGACTCGAGGGCCTCGATCAGGCTCGCCCGATCCGCGAACGAGGCCATCCAGGTCTGCACCGCCGCCATCCGCCGCCTCGTCGCTTCAGGAGAATCGGCATCGGCCCCACCGGGCTCGTCAACGACCTGGGCGTCACGCAGCATCCCCCACACGTTCGAGAAGAGCCCGGCGGTGAGCAGAGCACCTCCCGGCGCCTGCCAGACGTCGCCGCCCACACGCAGGATGCCGAACTCGTCGAGTGCGTGATGGGAGTAGTCATCCGTGGCGAGCATGGCCTCGGCCATGGAGACGTCGATGTGCTGGCCGCGGCCGGTGGCGTGGCGCAGATGGAGGGCCGCCAGGGCGGCGACGACGCCGTGCAGCGACGCATTGGTGTCGGCGATCGAGGGCATCGGGTCGCTCGGCGGCCTGGCGTCGAAGGCGGCCTGGCGCGCCACCAGGCCGGTCTCGGCATGGATCACCGGCGCGTAAGCGCGCCGTCCGGCGTCGGGACCCGTCTGGCCGAAACCGGTGAGCGAAAGCAGGATCAACTTGGGATTCACGGCCGACAGCGTCTTCCAGCCGAGGCCGAGCCGATCCAGCACGCCGGGCCGGAAGTTCTCCAGCATCAGATCGGCGCTGGCGGCCAGCCGCAACACCAGATCGACGCCGCCCGGCGCCTTCAGGTCGACGCAGATGTTGCGCTTGCCGACGTTCTGCTGCGAGAAGCTTCCCGAGAGCCCGGCTTTGACTTGGCCGTAGGCTCGAGTCGCGTCTCCCGCGGGCGGCTCGATCTTGACCACGTCCGCGCCCAGGTCAGCGAGCAGCCGGCCGGCAAACGGCCCGGCGACCACGCGACTGACGTCCAGCACGCGAACATCCTGGAGCGGGCGCGGCCGGCTCCTCTCCTCAAGACCTCCGGCGGTCAATCTATCGGTTGCCATGAATTCACCCCCTGGTGGCAATCTGTAGTACTCCTGCTCTGCCTGGCATCCCCGCCTCCCGCCCGTGCCCGTGCGGCGCAGGACTGGGACGGCAGGGCGGCTGGCGCCCGGTCAGATGGACCCTGGAGGCACGAGGACTCCTGCCCATCCGACCGAGCAGCGCAGCTTGGTCTCAGCTCAGCTCAGACCCGATACATTTTTGAACTTCTGAAGCACGCCCGTCTTGATCAGCCACTGCGACTCGGGAGGCAGTGGAGGCATCTGCTTGGGGGTGCTCGACCCGGCATCGAAATAGTTGTTGACGTTGTCCTTGGTCAGCACCACCATCGGTGACAGCGTCAGCGCCGGGGGCGTCAATCCCTGCTTCATACCCACGGCCATGGCGACCAGGAACTCGCCCCAGTAGGTGAAGAATCCATCGCTGTCACCAACCCACGCCGGGTTGCTGCGCAGGCCTTCGATCGCATGCTCATCGCCGCCGAAGCCCGCCATCATCGCATCGCCCTCGCGATGCGCGTTGACCAGCGCCCGGTAGCTGCCCACGATGTCGTCGTCGCTGACCGCGTAGATCACGATGTGCCGGCCGGCAGGAATGGTCTGCAGGGCCTGCGAAAAGGTGGTGAAGGACCTGTCGACCGTGACTCCGGCGTCCACCTGCACGCCGGTGGCGGAGATGGTGGTCGTCTGCGGTGTGATCGCGCTGGCCAGCGTCGGCTGAAAGCCGGGTATGGTCTTGGACATGTCTTCGTAGAACTTGGTCACCGCGATGTTCACGGTGGGGCCGAATTCTGAAGCCTGCTCGATGACGACGGTGGTGTTGGTGCCATCCCAGCCGCGCTGCTTCATCAGCTTGGCGAAGTTGTCCGTCTCGAGCTGCGCGAACCGCTCCTGCGACTGGTTGAAGAAAGCACAGTTCGGGATTGGGATGTTCATGGCGACGCACGGGATCCCGGATGCCTTGAAGATGTCCCCCACCCGCGCGGTGGCGTCAGCCACCGGTGGGAAGTCCACGATGACATCGGGCTTGGCCGCCACCATCAGCTGGGCGTTCGAAATCGCGGTCGGGCCCGAGCCGTTGTTGTTGTAGACGTCGACTTTGATACCGATCTGCTTGCCGAAATTGACGAAGTTGTCGGCCAGGGTCACGAACTGGCCGGCCGACTGCGTGTTCACGGCGAAGGCGATCGTCTTGACCTCGGTGCTGTTGCCGGCCGAGTTGCCGGCCTGGGTGGCGCCTCCACACGCGGAGACGGCGAGGCCCGCGGACACCAGCGCCGCGGCACCCCAACGAAACCTGAACTTCGAACTCCTCATACCCGATCCTCCATCTGAATAATTCCGGTGATGTCGTCAATTGCCGCGCGAAGGCCTTCACGCACGTTGTTGTGGTTGTCGAACGGAGCGGTGATGCGCGTCAACCGCCGGTGCCCAGACTGCGGGCGCGCCAGACCTCCTGCAGCCTCCCGAATGCGACCGCACCCAGGAGCACGCAGCCGGTGACCACCTGCTGGTAGAAGGCGGGCACACGCATGATGTTCATGCCGTCGGCCACCGTCCCCAGAAGGAGCACCCCGAGCAGGGTGCCCGGCACACCGCCCGTGCCGCCGGTCAGGGCGGCGCCGCCCAGGACCACCGCGGCCACGCTGACCAGCGTGGTGTCGGAGCCGAGCGCTCCCGTGGCGGCCAGGACCTGGCTGGCGACGACGACGCCGGCGAAGGCGGCGAGGGCCGACGCCAGCATGTAGATGCCGAACTGCACCAGGTCGACACGGATGCCGGCCAGGCGAGCCGCCTCGGCATTGCCGCCGATGGTGTAGATCCGGCGCCCGAAAACGGTTCGCTTGAGCAGGAAGTGGACGGCCAGGCTGAGCAACAACGCCAGGAACATGTAGTACGGAATCTGGCCGGGACCCGCGTCGCCGAGGCGGCCCGCCCGCGGGTCCACGGCGAGCGTGACTCCGCCCGCGATCGTGAACGCGATGCCGCCCGTGATCGAGAGCGTGCCCAGAGTCGTGATCAGCGGATTGATGCCGACCCGGCCGATCAAAAAGGCGTTGACGGCGCCCACCGCGGCGCCGGCGAGCACCACCACCGCCAGCGCTTGCACGGGATCGATGCCGGAGTTGGTCAGCCGGGCGTAGATGACCGCTCCCAGGGGCACGACTCCGCCCACCGAGAGGTCAAATCCGCCGGAGATGATCGCCAGCGCCTGGCCGAGCGAAACGATCAGGACGACGCTGGCGGACGACAGCAGGGTGATGGTGTTGCTGTACGTGCCGAATCCGGGCACGGCGGTCCAGAAGAACGCGACCAGGGCGACGTAGAAGACGAGCACGCCGAGGGTCACCGGGGACCGGCTCCCCGCCACCAGAGATCGGCGCGCGAGCCGGCGAAGCCCGCCGGGCCGGCGCTCCTCGACCTTGCCTTGCGAGCCAGCCACCTCGGGATCCACGGTGATCACTCCCGGCCTCCTAACTGGCCACGGCCGCCGAGGCGACCCGAAGGGCGACGGTCTCAGCGATCTGGGGACCCGACAGCTCGGCGGCCACGTGGCCTTCACGCACGATCAGCAGACGGTCGCTGAGCGCCACCGCCTCCGCCAGGTCGGAGGTCACCAGGACCATGGCGGTGCCTGCCGCCGCCGTCTCCCTGAGAATGCGGTGGATCTGCGCCCGGGCGCCCACGTCCACACCTCGGGTCGGCTCGTGAAGCACCACCACTTTCGGCCCAAAGGCGAGCCGGCTGGCGAGCAGCACCTTCTGCTGATTACCCCCGCTCAGGTCGCCCACGGGCTGCATGACATCGGCGAGCCGTACGTCGAAGCTCGCCGCGCGCCGGCGGGCTTCCTCACGCTGCCGCCGCTCCCTGATGACGCCGAAACGCGACAGCGAATGCAGGATCAGCATGTTCATGTTGTCGGCGATCGAGCGGCCCAGGGCGAGGCCGTCGATCTTCCGTTCCGCAGGCACGTACGCGATGCTCGCCCGCCGAGCCTGCTCCGGGCGGCGAAAGGGTGGCCGCACCTTGCCGTCGATGTGGAGCTCACCCCTGATGCGAGAGCCATGGCCGGCCAGGCCGCGGGCGATCGCCTCAGCCCCCGAGCCGAACAGGCCGAAGATGCCGAGGATCTCGCCGGCCTGGACTTCGAAGCTGACCCCTCTCAGCCGGGGAACGGCGTCTGAGCGCCAATCGCGAACACCCAGAACAGCGCCCTCGGTCGAGGCGCGCTCGGACGTCGGGACGGGAGGCTCCTCGTATTCGGTTCCCAGCATGAGGGAGACGATCTCGCCTGGCCTTGTCGCCTCAGGGCTGACGACCGCCACGACCTGGCCGTTGCGCAGCACGGCGATCTCGTCGGCCAGCCGGAAGCACTCGGCCAGCCGGTGCGAGATGTACACCACGCCGACGCCGGCGCTCTTGAAGGCCTCCAGGCGCTCGAGCAGCTTGTGGCTTTCCACATCGTTGAGTGACGCCGTGGGTTCATCGAGGATCACGAGCCGGGCGTCGCAGGACAGAGCCTTGCTGATCTCCACCAGCTGCCGTTCCGCCAGGGTGACCTCGTCCATCCGCTTGTCGAGATCGAACTCGATGCCGAGCTGCTTCAGGCCCAGCTGATCCAGCTCCCTGGCCGCGAGCTCCCGGATCCGGCGATGCGAGGTGACCCCGAGCAGGTGGGGCCAGCGCCCGACCAGCAGGTTCTCCGCCACCGTCATCTGCGGCACGTACGCCAGTTCCTGGGGGATCACGGCGATGCCCGAGCGTTGGGCGTCTCGAGGCGAGCGAAAGTTGACGGGCCGGCCGCCGATCAGGACCCGGCCCTCGGACGGATGCGTCATCCCGCCGATGACCTTGACCAGCGTCGATTTGCCCGCCCCGTTCTCGCCGACGATGGCCAGGCATCGGCCGGGCGCCATCGAGAGGCTCACATCGTTCAGCGCCAGCGTCTTGCCATAGCGCTTGGAGATCCCGTCGAGGCGCATCAAAGGCTCCAAAGCCGCCGCAAGCGGGCGAGACTCCGCGTCCAGCACGGCTGCTACCCGGTTCTTTTCGGGTGCCAGGTGACTAGACCTCTGAGCCGGTGTTCGAGGGACCATAAAACGAGCGGACCATACACATGCGCGGCGAAATTGTCAAGGTTTCCGATAACGTTGTCAACCACTCCCCTTAGGATTCCGATAACGTTGTCAACCGCCCCCATTCCAGCCGCGAAAGCCCCGCCCCGGCGCCGACCTTCCCTCATTCTGGAGGTCCCGTCGAACCGGCGGAGTTGAGCGGCTGGGTTGCGGCAGCGGCGTGAGCGGGCAGGGGAGCTCGAGGCCGCTGCCGGCAAGCGACGGCTCTTAGGGCGACGCCTTAACGCCGGGCGGCGGCCAGCTTAACGGGGCTTGCCGGCGGCGCTCGACGAATAACGGAATAAACGAATAATCGTTTATTCGCCTAAGCTATCGGCATGGCGATCTACGCCACGCCGGCCAAATCCCCCGTGCTGCTACGCCGCCTGGGCGAGCTCGACGTGCTGCGCCGCTACCTGGCCCAGCATCTGGGCGACTCCGCTCAGCCGTGGACCGGCGCTCTGCGCCGGCTGGCCGCGGCCGAAGCGACGGTGGGATCGACATCGATCGAGGGCTACGGCGCCAGCCTGGAGGACACCGTCGAGATCCTCGCGGGACGCCACCCGTCCAGCACCTCGGAGGAGACGCAGCGCATCATCGCCGCCTACGCTCAGGCTATGGATCGGGTCGGCGTCCTGGCCGAAGACCATCGCTTCGAATGGTCGCCTCAGACGATCCTCGAGCTGCATTTCCTCGTCTGTCACCCGCAGCGCGAGGCGGGGCCGGGGCGGCTGCGCGAGGGACCCGTGATCGTGTCTCGCGGCCTGGGTCGCGATCCTTACCGGCCGCCCCCCTCAAGCGAGGTTCCCGGCCTCATCGATGAGATGGCGACCTGGTTGGATGCCGGCGACCTCTCGCGTCATCCGGTGATTCGCGCCGCGATGGCGCACCTCAACCTGGTGTCCATCCACCCCTTTCGCGACGGCAATGGACGGGTCGCCCGCGTCGTCCAATCCCTGGTGCTGGCCAAGGAGGGACTCCTCCGTCCTGAACTCGTCTCCATCGAGCCGTACCTGGGGCGGCATACGCGCGAGTACTACGGCGTCCTGGAGGAGATTCAAGGGCAGGCCTTCGACCCGCACCGTGACGCGTCGGCGTGGGTCGAGTTCTGCATCGAAGCGCACGTGTTCGAGGCCACCCAGCGGCGTCGCTGGCTGGAAGTCGCGTCCGCGCGGCACGAACTGTGCGAGCAGGTGGCGCGCGAGCACGGGTATCCGGATCGGTTCGTCATCGCGCTGGACCAGGCCTTGCTCGGATTACCGGTGGCGAACGCCGACTATCGGCGCGAGACGGACGTGGCCAGCCCCACGGCGGCACAGGACCTGCAGCGACTCCGCCGCGACGGCTGGCTCGACCAGGAGGGCGGTGGGCGGTCCGTCCGCTATGTCGCCGGCCAGAAGCTGCGGGAGCGTTGGTCAGCCGCCTCGTAGGGAAAATCGGGGAGTCATCGCCCGCCTGGAGGAGTAGGCTCTGCCTGACCTGACCCGGCTACCGGGTTGCGTGTGTCTAGGCTTGGAGGTGGTAACGATGTACGGACGTATGACTCGGCTCCAGACCTCGCCGGATGCACTCGAGAAGGGGATCGCCTTCTTCAAGGAGAAGGTGGTTCCGAAGGCTCGAACGACACCGGGCAACGGCGGCGCGGTGCTGCTGGTGGATCGCAAGACCGGGACCGCGATCGGGATCACCATGTGGGAGACGATCCACGCGCTCAACGCCAGCGAACAATTCGGCATCGACAGCCGAACTCAATCCGTGGCTGAAATGGGTGGGTCGATCGTCGACGTCGATCGATTCGAGCAGATGATCGCCGACCGTCCCCAGCCGCCCAAGGCGGGTGCGTTCGTCAGGTTCAACACGGTACTCGGCGTGCCGGACAAGATCGACAACGTCATCAAGTTCATGCAGAAGCAGGTGTTGCCGGTACTGCAGGCCCAGAAGGGCTACCGCGCAACGCTCGTCAACGTCAACCGGATGACCGGCCGGAGCAGTGTGGCAACGGTTTGGGACACATTGGCCGACCTCGAGGCCAGCGAGCCCAGGGTCAGCGCCCTGCGCCGTGACGCGGCGGACGCGGCCGGCGCGTCTGACGTCAAGGTCGAGATCTTCGAGACGGCCTTCGCCGAGATCAAGCAGCCTTCCAGGGTCTGACTCGGATTAGACAGCAGGGCGGCCGCGAGCTCCGTACGTAAGCTTGCGGTCGCCTCGCCTCGCGCGCGTCAGGTGGTCCGACTTGCGATAGCGCGGCCTACGCCGCCCAGCGCACCCCCGGCCCCCGAGCCCGCCGCATCACCACCCGCTCGGGCGGAAGGAAGCGGAACTCGCGACCCACTTTGACCACCTGCCATCCGCCTTCATGGACGAGGCGATGGTGAGCGAAACACACAAGAGCACGAGGTTGGTCAGGTTGGTCGGACCGTTTTTGCTCCAGGCGACGATGTGATGCGGCGTCGACCAGTTGACCTGGCGGTCGCAGCCCGGCCAGCGGCAGCCGCGATCCCGGAGCCGCAGCGCCCGCCGCGCCGGCGC
>SCQL01000010.1 GCA_004299235.1 bacterium | reverse complement strand
TGAGGTTTCCCGCAGCTGGATCTACAAGCTGCTCGAGCGATTTGAGCAGGGCGGGTACGCCTCCTTAGAGCCGCGCTCGCGGCGACCTCGGTCTTGCTCACACCAGGTCGCGACTAAAGTTGATGGCGATCGCCGAAATTCCCCAGGGTCGATCATCGAAACTCCCCAGGTGAGCAGCCCGGCTCCGGGCTGACATCTTAGGCCTTGGTGGCGGCGATCACCCCCTTGCGCAGGTTCTCGACGCGCGCCCGATGGGCGCGCATGCGGTAAGACTCTCCCTCCATCTGGAGCACCGCCGAGCGGTGGAGGAGACGGTCGAGCATGGCGGCGGCCGCCATTGGGTCATCGAACATGGCGCCCCAGGTCGCGATGGAGCGGTTGGTGGTCATGACGATTGAGTTCTTGAGATAGCGACGGGTCACCACCTGGAAGAGGGCGGCGGCCGCCTCGCCGGCGAGCGGTAGGTAGCCGATCTCGTCGATGACGAGCAAGCTGGGTTGACCGTAAAAACGCATGACGCTGTCCCAGCGACCCTCAAGCGCGGCGCGGTGGCAGCGTGCTGCGAGGTCGGCGGCGGTGGTGTAGTAGACGCGGTAACCGGAGTGCACCGCCTTGTGGGCGAGAGCCAGAGCCAGGTGAGTTTTGCCGACACCAGGCGGTCCGATGAAGAGCACGTTGGCCGCCTCTTCGATGAACCGCAAGGTAGCCAGGTCCTCGATGAACCGTCGGTCGAGCGAGGGCTGCGCGTCGTAGTCAAAGTTATCGAAGGTCCAGGGTGCCGGCAGACATGCGAATCGGAGCCGGCCCTTGAGACGTCGCTGTTCGGTCGTCTCGACCTCGACGGTGAGGAGGTTGGAGAGGAACGCGGTGTGGGTCAGCTTCGACCGGTGGGCTTCGTCGAGCATGCCAGGCAGGGCTTCGGCGGCTGCGTCGAGGCGTAGGAAGGTGAGCTGAGAGCGCAGCTGTTGATAAAGACTGGTGTCAGTCATGACGAGGCTCCCACGAGCTCGGCATAGCGATTGAGGTCGACGGTGACCTCGCGGTCGGACAACGAGGCCAGTCTTGCTGCCGCGGCGAGCGCCTCAGGGCTCGGGGGACGATTCTCCTTTCGTTGGCACGGCGGCTTGGTGGTGAACGCGGTGAGCACCGCCGATTCCAAGGCTGCGCGCAACTCCGGCAGGCGCTGGATCATGCCTGCTCCAGAAGGCGCCGAGCGATACTCCGCGGCCACCACACCAGACGGCGAGACGATGCTGATCGAGTCCGTTCCAAGGCGGTGCCGAACCTGAACCACGGTTCCGACCAGGCCCGGATGAACGCCGTAGAGGTTGCCGCGAAAGGCGACCAGGGCGGAGTCGCCAACCGAGCGCTCAGCCTCCAGCGTCGCCGGGTAGGGCTGCAGCGGAATCGGCATTAGCTGCTCGGCCCTGGCCATCTCGCCGACTGTGGCCTGGCCGCGACGGCGACCGTCGCCGATGGTGGCCTCGAAATGGTCGTAGGAGACCTGCGCCTCCTGTTGGCTGCGGACCCGCGCCGTCCGCCACCAGCGGCCAGCCCCGAAGTGATGATGCTTCTCGACCACGCCCTTGCGATTAGCCCGCCGCGGCGGGCAGACGTCGACCGCGACCCCGTAGTACTTAGCCACCGCGGCGAAGCTGGCCAGCAGCCTTCCTGTCTTCTGGTCGACGGCGCCGGCCAGACGGTCGATGCGCCAGCGCCGGGCGCTCCCGCCGAGGCGCTGCAGGACGCCATGGATTGCTTCCACGAGATGGGCCTGGTCCATGCCCTCGGCGAAGACGCCGCGGCCCTTGCTCGAGTGCGACAGGGTTCCATTCAGTAGATAGGTCGGCTCGCCCCACGGCGTGTTGCCAAACTCCTGCCAGTCCCACTGAATCTCCTCGCCCGCTGGATGTGCGATCTCGATGGTCGGCCGACCCTTGACCCCAGCGCAAGCCTCGCAGTGCGGACGCAGTCCACGCAGTCGGAGCTGGCGTGCGAAGGTGACGTAGCTCTTGGCAAAGCCGAGTGGCTTCAGCTCGTCATAGAGCGCGCTCGCCCAGACGTGCGGGTCGTCGCGCATCCGAATCGTGATGTACTCGATGAACGGTGCGAACCAGTCGGCCGGCGACGACGGTCTGCGCTGACCGGGCTGCCGCTTTCCTTTGATATAGGCGCGGACGGTCTTGCGGTCACGGCCCAGATGGCGCGCTATCGCCGACACCGTCCACCGCCTCTTCACTAAGGCGCTGATCTCCACGACTTCCTCCTGTGTGAGCATGTGCTGGGACTCCTGCTGTGACGGCTGGTAAGACACCGTCAGCATGGCGGGGGTCCCGCTTCTTGTTGGTTACCCGGTGGTCCGGGTGCTCACCTCAGGG